>JBEKWD010000001.1:0-23098 GCA_049513435.1 Steroidobacteraceae bacterium
GCGGCGGCCTGCTAGCCTGCTTTGGCGCACCCTATACGCGCCTGTCGCAGGCAGCCTCGGCTCCCGCGGCGCTGATCACCAAAACGATACCCTCGAGCGCAGAGCGGATCCCGGCGATTGGACTGGGCACGGATTCCTTTCGGAGTTCCGAGAGCCAAGCGATCCGGGACGAGATCAAGCGCATGAGCGAGCTGGGCGGCTCGGTCATCGACACCGCGGCCGCATATGGGGACAGCGAGGCGCTGATCGGCGATGCGCTCGCGGCGCTGGGTATCCGCGAGCGGATATTTCTTGCCACCAAGCTGACGGCGGCCGGTTTCTTTAGCAGCGGCGGTGGCGGGGAGGCGAGCTTTAATCGCTCGCTTGAGCGCCTCAGGACGCAGCGCATCGACCTGCTGCAGGTCCATAACCTCTATGGTATCGACAGCCTGATGCCGCAGCTGCAGCAATGGAAGAAGGCTGGAAAAATCCGTTACATCGGCGGCACGACCTCTCGCGTCTCACAGCATGGTGAGATCGTGGAGGCAATGCGTAAGTATCCGCTCGATTTCATCCAAGTCGACTACTCGATCGCACACCGCGACGCGGCCACCACGGTATTTCCGGTCGCGCTCGAGCGTCGTGTCGCGGTGCTGGTTAATCTGCCCTTCGCGCGCGCCGCATTGCTCGGACAGGCGGGAGAGCGCCAGTTGCCCGATTGGGCCGCTGATATCGATGTCTCGAGCTGGAGTCAGTTCTTTCTCAAATACGTGATCTCGCACCCGGCGGTGACCTGCGTGATTCCCGGGTCCACCAAAGTGGCGCATCTGGAGGATAACCAGGGGGCCGGCCGCGGTCGCCTGCCCGATGCGGCGATGCGCTCGAAGATGGAACAATTCTGGGACACGATGGCATAAATTCGGCTTGCTCAATCCGGCATCGTGCTCCAGTCGGGTACCCAGCCGGACTCGGACTTGCGAAACAGCGGGCATCGGATCGGCGATAGGACCAGAGCGGGATAAGCCGGCTCGATCGCAGCGAGCCTGTCGGCCCACACGCGAGTCTCCCGAATGGCCGTGACCACGCCGACCACGTTTGCGCCAATCTTCTTCATCAGCGCGAGTTCAGCCGCTATCGTGCCGCCGGTGGAAATGACATCCTCAACTAGCAGCACGCGCTTGCCCTCGAGCCGCTCGATCAGCCGCGGATCAATGTAGACGATCTTCGGTTGCACCGGCGTGGTGATCGAGTTGACGGGAATCGATAACTCGTCCTCGAACCAGAATTTCCGTGAATAGCTCAGCGGCACATAAAAGGGGTGTCCGAGCTTCTTTCCGACCGATGCCGCCAGCACCATCCCCAGCGTCGGCATGCCGACAACGATCTCGGGACGCAGCGGCCGCGCCAACTCGGCCATGGCGCTGCTCAGACGATCTTCCAGCGAGAAGCTATTTTCAGTGATGCACAGATAGGCGATCGCGGTCGTAAAGTCGGGCGGCAGCGCCAGAAACGGCAGCAGCGCCCAGTCTCCGTCCGGCAATTTGACCGGGAAAGCGCCTTGATAGGGCGGCGGTGGCAGGGCAGCGAGAGCTGCCCCTGGAATGATGCGATCGTGGTAGGAGCCCCGATCCTGATAGTTCAAGCCGCGCCACCGATGATGCCGAAGTGGGTCAGTACGGCTTGCGCTTCTGCGGGTCCGCAGGCCCGAGCCGCATGCATGCCGATGCTGCGCGCCGCCTCGACGTTGAGCAGGTTGTCGTCAAGGAACAGCACCTGCGCGGGCGGGCAGCCCAGAGAATCCAACACATGCTCGAACGCATCGACGTCGGGTTTGATCCGCCCGGTAAGGTGTGAAGCGAAATGATTATCGAACACCGCGCCGAGTCTCATTTCGCTCAGCATGCGCGGCCAATGCAGGGCGTTGCTATTTGAGAGTACTGCGCGCTGATAGCTCGCAGGTATGCGTGCAAGCATTTCCAGGGTGCCCGGATACAGCCCGATGGGCCAATGGGTGAAAGATTCCAGAAAGCGTTGCGGCTCAATAGCCAGGCCAAACTCGGCCGTCACGCTCACTGCAAACTCGCTGGCATCGATGCGTCCGGTTTCAAATTTGCGCACGGCGTCCGATCGCAGCCAGAGGCGCCACATGTCCTCCGCCGTCATCGTGTTGCCTAGCCAGCCCAGCATGATGTCAATGCCGCTGAGCTGCACCAGCACGCCGCCAGCATCAAACAGCAGGATCCGGACGTCCGTTGAGGCGCTATCCAGGGGCATGTATCAGTCGTGCCAGGGAAATAATCGGATTCAAGAAGATTGACAAACATTCAACCGGTCTGTCAATTTCAACGCGAACCCCTGCGGAACCGCGCGAACCGACATCAGCTTAAGGAGATGAGAAATCGCCGAGCCAGTCATCGCCGAGGAAGTCCAGGTCGAGGCGGACAAGCCCTGGAGCATCGAGCAGCACGCGATCGAGCCCATACCGAGCGCGGACCGCCACGGCTCGCCGAAGGAGCTGTTCCGCCTGTGGATTGCCGCCAACATGAATTATGTGGTGCTGGTCACGGGGGCACTGGCCGTAACTCAAGGCCTCTCGTTCTGGGAGTCCATCTCGGCCATCCTGATTGGCAATGTACTGGGCTGCTGTGTGGTCGGTCTGTCGAGCATCATGGGACCGAAAACCGGCTCCGCGGGGATCATCACATCGCGCCCGAGCTTCGGCCAATTGGGTGCGATACTGCCGATCTTCATCAGCACAATGGCGGCAATCGGCTGGTTTTCAATTAATTCCGTCGTCGCCACGCAAAGCCTGATTGAAGTATTCAAGTTGATCGGTTTACCGGTCTCAGCATTTTTTGGCTGGCTGTCCTTGCTGATCGTGCTTGCGGCCGAAATCACGGTCGCGCTGTACGGGCATGCCACGATCATCTCCGCCGAGCGAATTGTCTCGTGGGCGCTCGTGTTGTTGTTTCTGGGTCTGCTGCTGTGTGTCCTGCCCCAGATCGACTGGGCGCATGCCGCCGCCGGGAGAAAGCCCCATGAAACTCATTTCTCCGCGTGGCTGCTCGTCATGGGGTTGATGTTTTCCTACCCGGTTTCCTGGACCAATTTTGCCTCTGATTACAGCCGCTATCTGCCCGCAGCGACCCCTTGGCGCGCGATCGCCAAATCCGCGGGCTCTGGTCAGTTTGTGTCGCTCGTGTTTTGCGAGATTATCGGCGTTTTTTTCGCGATGGCGGTTGGCGGGGATTTGTCCGATCCGGTTGCGGACCTCCCCAAAGTCTTACCTGCGTGGTATCTGCTGCCGTTTCTGTTGACCGTCATCGTTGGCTGCGTGGCGGCCAATGTGCCCAACGGCTACACCGCCGGCCTGGGCCTGCTGGCATTACGCCTTCCCATCACACGCATAACATCGATGATGGTGATCGCGCTGGCCACGCTCGCATTTCGGATCTACACGATGGTGCACGGGCATGCGCTCGATCTGTACGAGCAGTGGTTGGGCTATCTCCTGATCTGGACCTGCCCTTGGGTAGCCATCGTCGTCACCGACTACTTCATGCGCGGCGGCGAGTACGACGGCATCGATCTGATGCGCTGGGGGGGCGGCCGCTATTGGTATTCAGGTGGGATCTGTTGGGCCGGTATGCTCGCGTTCCTGATTGGACTGGGCGCTTCGTTTCTGTTCATGAACGTTGATCTATATGCCAGCCCGCTCATGACGCGCTATTTCGGCGGTACTGATCTTTCCTTCGAAGCCGGATTGATCGCGGCAGGCCTGATCTACTACTTTCTGAAGCGCCGCACGGCTATCTGAGCCTAGGCACAGGCCTCGATCGGCGCGAGTTCCACGCGGCGGTCGAGCAGGTCCGTCAGATCGTCGCGCCCGGTGCCGATCAAATTCTCGCGCGATCCGACACCGGCCGCGACCGTGCGATTCTTCAGCAACGGCTGCTCGTTTTCCAACTGCGACTGTACGTACTCGGCGCGCAGCAGCGACAGACTGTCGTTAAGCGCCGCCGGGCCGGACGGGCTTGTATGACCAGTGATCCGCAGGCATACCTTGCTCGATGCGGCTTGCGCGGCAATCTGTTGGATCCACATGCCGTACTGCGCGCTCAAGTTACTCTGCGTTACAAACCTGACCGAGCCGGGCCGAAACAGGAATTTCAGCGCGAGCCGCTTTCTGCGCAGCCCAAAGTCCACCAGGTCACGGAACGCTGCCGCTGCCGCAGTCTCGCGCCTGAGCTTCGTCAGACACAGGTAGATACCGTTGTAGACGCGAAGCTGATCGCCCGCGGATGACTTGCGCGCCGTGCTGTACAGATCGAGCGCTTCGCCGTAGCGCCGCTGATCGTAGGCGTCGTCGGCCTCACTGAGTAAGGCCGCCACCACCAGCCCGTCATAGAATTCCGGCCTGATCGGATCGCCCACTTTGCTTCCCAGGCATGTGGCGACATAGGTGTGGATGCTCGGATCGTCAGTCCAGACCGGGCTGTCGCCAAAAGCGGCAGTCGGCGTCGTATCGGCATCCTCGAGGCGCGAGCGCGCGACGGCTCTGGCGATGATCCTGCCGCTCTTCAGATCGCCCATCGCGAGGCAGAACCAGTAAGCGTCGCGCTCTCCGGTGCTCTTGTTCTGCGCATTGACCGGCGTGAAGGTGCCGAGCACCACCCGCGGTTGACTCTTGAGACTCTCGGGCGTGATGCGCTGCACGTCGTAGACCGGAAAATCCGCCTTCACGATCATCGCGATCCGATCCTGGATGCTTTGTGTGGCCTTCGATTGATAGCCGGTCATGCCATCGATCAGTGGGTCGATGATGACCTGCGTAGCGCCTTGGCCCGGTGGCGGTGCCGCGGCAAACACCGCGCGGGCCGTGGTGGCGACGGCTTCATCGAACGACACCACGGCTGGCGGCGACAGCGGTGGCGACGGCAGCGGTGGCGATGGTGGCGGCGCAGCCGGGGCAGCCACGGCATTGCTCGGCGCGGCGCGCGGCGTCGAATCATCGACACGAGTCTCCGGCACGCAACCCGTGCTCAGCGCGCCGAGCGCCAGCAAAGCGCTACTGACATCTCTCCTTGATATAGGCCCGGTCTTTATCGTCAAGCGTCTCTCCTAGCTGGGCGCGCTGCAAGATGGAGTCGCACCGTGCATCCGTGGGCTTGCTCGCCGCCGGCGTAGTCAAAACCGCCGCCTGTTGCGGCGCGGCCCGCGGCAGCGGCGCAGCAAGCCTTACGCGATTGCTCGCAATGCCCGCAAATTCACCGTGCGGATATTTCTTCAGATAAGCCTCGAAGTCGGCCGGACTCCTGCTGTCCTTGATCGATTCCCAGAAGGCCAGCTCGACCTGCCGAGGATCCATATCGGCCTGCCTCGCCACCATTGCCGGCAGAGCGGCATGAAAATAAAAGTCACCCTGAAGCGAGGCTTCCGACCACGGGCGCTGCTTGCCATGAGTTTGCGCATCGACGCCGGCGATGACCCGCTTGAACATTTGCTCCAGCGGCAAGCCGGGCTCGCCCATCGCCTTGACGAGCTCACCCTTAAATATGCCGTTGCCACCACGGCCGCCGTCCTGTGCACTCTGATCGGGCCCCGCTGCATAGGCGATGAATGTGCCGCTGGGCGCTTGCATTCGTGCCAGGCCGCGTTCCATGCCACGCCGGGTCCTAGGCAGCGGGTTGTCGCGGCACGCATCCAGTATGACGATATTCATCTCGTTCTGCGCCATGCTCATGCCACGCAGTACCCGATTCACATCGAAGGCGTTCGCCTCCAAATCGGCATCCGATTCAATCTCGGCGTCGACCGGAATCAGATAGTTCACGCCGTCTGATTGAACGCCGTGACCCGCGTAGTAGAACAAGCCAACCGCATGCGGGTCGCGAGCGATCTTGGTGGAAAACTCCTCGACCGCGCGATAGAAATCCAGCCGCTTGGCATTGAGCCTGACGATGGTCTCGAATCCCGCCTGCTGCAAGGCACGCTGCATGGCGGTGGCATCGTTGACTGGATTGGCAAGTCGAAGATTGGCGCGCGCATAGTCGCCGTTGCCAATGATCAGGGCGATGCGCGTCTCGGCGCTTGCGGGTAACGCCGCCTGCAGGCAAACAACGAGTACAGACACGGCAAGCCAGAACCGCATCGTTGGCGATCTCAATTGGTTTCCTCGACACTGAGCAGGTTCGCCCCGAAAACATTCGAGCAGTGTTGCGCCACGCCCAGATCGCGCTTGGTATCAGCGCTGCTGCATTCGGCTTGCTTGAGCGCCGCCGATAAGGTCGCGACTTGGCCGATGCGGGCGACAGCCTGCGGGGTCGGATGAATCTTGTCGAACGGACCGGACCGACTGACGTACTCGGCCGGCAGCGCCAGGCTCGAGAAATCACGCGCGGTCTCGGTCACGAGCACGAGGATATGGTCGGTTCCTGCTGGGCCCAGCGCCGTGACCGCCCAATTGGGATTGGGAAGACGCAGTTCCTGATTGGCTTTGACGGCGTTGTTCGAATCCAGTTGATTCGGAAATAAAAGGTAGAAGCTGTCCGGCTGGGTCCCGCGATAAAGCAGATAGACGAACCCGTCTCGATCCGAGCGCACGCTCATGCCCAGATTGGAGCCGATCTTCAAGGTCGGCTGATCGACATTGACCTGAACCTGCCATCGATCGTCGCGCTGACTATAGATATCATTCATCGAGGCCAGCGTATCGACAGGCACCGCCGTCGGCGCAGCCGAGTCCGCCGCGTAAAAGGCGGGCACCAGTGCGGCATTGCCCGCCAGCGTGGCGTGTTGCAGGGCCGATGAGTCTTGCGTCTTGTCGAGGCGCGCCTGCACGCAGTCGGTGAGCTCCTGCATGGAGATAGAGCCGCTGTGGTCGGCGTCGACTGTGCCGGTGCTCAGGCATTGCTCGAAGTTGTAGGTCAGCGCGCCGCCCTTGGAGGTATCCCAGGCGATCTCGTTCTTTCTTGCGGCCGCCAGAATGACCAGATTGTTATCGGTCGTATTCAGATCGATGCCGCGGCTCTGCACGAAGCTGCCGGGATTGACTGCCACTGAGCATTGCGGGCTCGACGCCTCGGGACTGAATTTCGCTCGCATCCCCGCAGACAGCGCACGCGAACTGGCCGTTTGTGCGAGTCCGCCGGAATGACAGGAATCGAGCATGACGATGGTCTTGTCAGCCTTCGAGCTCAGCGGTTTGATCATCTGGGCGAATTCGGTGTTGGTCACCACGCGCATGTCCTGCATGACGATGCTCTCGGTGCACTGGCCGCTCGCTTTGCTTAAAAATCGGGCGCCGTGGCCGGAGAAATAGACGAACAGTTTGTCCCCCGGCAGCATCGTCTGATTCATGCTGGTGAGCGCCTGTTTGAGCCCGTCGCGAGTGACTTGCTGCTCGGAGAGCTCGACAATGTTCTCGGGCGGAACGCCGAATCGCTGCGCTAATTCGACCCCGAGCTTGCGGTCCGTGAGCACCCCGGGCAGCGGGCTGCGCGCATACTCCGACACCGTAATGATCAGCGCATGGTTCGATAACAGGGCCGGAGCGCGAATGCCCGTCGCCAGACTTTGAGAAACGCTGTCCGGCTGCGCCTGTGCCCGGAACAGAGCCGATGCGCATGCAAACAGCAATAGCGCAGGGCCGATTGCAGGCCACCGCACGCGCGGATTTTTCTTGTTCATGCTGCCCTCAATTCGCCTCACGCGCCACAGGATGCCTTCTTATTGGCCGGGTAGGTATAAATATTGATTCGCTGTGCACTGACTGCGCCGCGGAACTGCGTGTAGCCTCTGGCTATCCTCTCGGCGCGAGCGCTGTCAGGGCCGAACTTCTGTGTGCTATTCAAGGCAGCGAAGAAATCCGGCAGCTGTCCGAAGGCGAGCACCGTAACCTGATCCGAGCCGAACGGCGCATCCGCATAGATGCGGTCTTTAAGATCAGAGCTGGGGATCGCCGTCGGTGCGCCACTGGCGATCAACTGTTGCTCCGCTGTGCTCCTCGGGTACAGCACGGTCAGATCGCCGTTTGGATCCAGATCGAGGACCATCACATAGCCCGGCTTTTGTAATCGAATCTCAAAGACGAAGGATTCGCATTCAACGAAGGTATTACCCCGGCTGCCGGGATCTGTCTCGGCACGCAACCCAAGCTGATCAATGCCAACGGGTAGTGCACGAATGACCCAGGCCTGCGCCGCGATGCGACGGATCACAGTCGGATCGGCAGCCGCCGCGCTCATGATGAGGTCGTCTGCCGGCCCGAGAAGCGCAACCCGTGCACCGTTCTGGCGTACGGTCAGATCGGCGTCGCTCTCGGTAATCTCTACGCCGCTGAGCGCCGCGATGCTCGAGCGCAGTGCGGGCGCGGCTCCCTGCAGGCGCACACGCAGGCTCCTCGGAGGAACTGGCGTGACCGGGCTCGGCGTAGCGGTGCGGTGCGCCGTGGCCAAAAACTGATTCTCACCGACGTCATCCGGGTCTTCAGCCACGACCGGCAGCAGTTGCGGATGCTGCGCAAAATTGCGTCGCTCCAGGAACGCATTCAAAGCATCGCGCCCTTGCGCGTAGGTGAACGTGCCCGGCAAGAGCTGGCCATTGAGCAGCCGCAGCAAGGCATCAGTAAAAGCGCCATGGAATTGACCATCGAGTGTTGGCCATTGCTGCAGGTCGGTACTGGTGGAGATGTCCGTGCCTTCCTCGCTATCGCTCGCACCCGAGAGCAGCAGCACGTGCCGATACGGGTACGGCGGGGGCGCTGGCCGTGCGCTCGGCGCCGCTGCCTCCCCGGTCGTGTTGGTGCTGGCTACGCCCAAGTCGCGCACATGCAACGGCAGGTAGCGCGAGCGGCCGTGCCGGTGTCCCAGACTTCGAACGACCTGTCCGGAAAAACAACTGTCGGACACCACCACGACCCAGCGGCCTTGCTGATCCAGGCGCGTCAAGGGCGGCTTCAGATCGCGCCGACCGACAATCAGCGTGCTCAACGGCGAGGCGGAGTTGAAGTCATAGGGTACCCACGCGCCGGTCCAATAGGGCAGGTCGAACGCGTTGTTCTGATCATTCGCGCTGGTACCGTGACCGCTGAAATAGATCAGCACGATATCGCCCGCTGCACTGCGCTTCTCGAGCGCGGCAATCTCGCTCAGAATGCGCTCGCGTGTGGCATCCTTGTCGCGCAAAGCGACCACGTCATGCGGGTCGAATCCCCAGCGCCCGGTCAGGGTTTTCTGCATTGAGTCGAGGTCGGCGGCGGTGCCGTAAAGCTGAGGTACCTCCGGATCATTGAAGCGTCCGACGGCGACGAGCAGGGCGACGTTTTTCGCGCTGGCCGGCATGCCGGTCAGCAGGCCCAGGCATGGCACGATGAGCGCGAACAGGCGCCTCCAGTGTTCGATCGTGGCGATGGTAAGCCGCATCGTTCCACTCTTTATATAGGCCGCAACAGCCGCCCGGCTATGATGCCCGATCGGCTGGCTTGCAATCCACCCCGGCCGCCTTTAAGAGGCGCCAGGGATGCTCGATGAGGTAAAATCTCGCTGACTATTGCGCAGTAGCACAACTAGAAATGCCGCAAAGCACTCTTACCGATGTCGGCCCCAGACCTGGGGCCGCTGCGCTTCGCAAGGGGCTGCGCACCGGCTTGGCCGTGGCTCTGATGCTGGCCGCGAGTGTCAGCCGCGCGCAGTCGGTCGAGCTGGTGCGCGCCTATCAGAATTTCGAGACCGCCAAGGCCGAGAACAAGGTCGCGCAGGCACTGAGCTACGGCGAAGATGCATTGAGACTGCAGGTTGCGGACGACAGCGACGCCCAGGATCAGATCAAACTGCTGTGCAGTCTGGGCGAATACGCGGCGCAGACTGGCGAGGATACGCAGGCCCTGCAGTACTACGAGCGGGCCCTCGAGCAGCAGCAAGCCGCGCTCGGCACCGATCATCCCGACCTGGTGCCGATCCTCACGGCGCTGGCCGAGCTACATGCCAAGGCGGGCGACTATGCGGATGCCGCGGCGATTCTGCAACACATTCTGAGCATCGAGCGGGCGGCCTACGGCGAACACCATCAATACGTGGTCTCGACCTTAGGGAGGCTGCGCGATATATATCAAGCCGCGGGCGATACGGACGCCGTTAGGCGCACTGAGGCACAACTGCGCATCGAGGCCCAACTGCGCGCCGAGGCCGCCGCCAAACGTAGCCTCGCCCCCGTCAAAGGCGGCGTTGTCGTCGGCTCGAATCGCTACCAGTTCAACAAAGATGGCTATGCCGCGGTACGCGTGTTCTACGGGACCAATCGTGTGCCCGCGGGTGATGGGACGCTTTCTCCGTATTACGGCAAGGTCAACGGCGCGCTGCAATACGGTTATGCGACCGTGACGATCCCGCAAAGCCACAGACTCGCCGAGCTCGAATCGCCAGAGCAATGGTCGGACTTCTCATTTGGTCTGGCGGCGACGCAGGATAAGACCAAATACATCCTGCTCGAGAAGGTGACCCCGCTGGGCAAAGATGCTTTTCTGACCGAGTTACATCGGCAGGTCGGCGACTCAACATCCAAGGACGCGTTCATATTCGTCCACGGCTACAACACATCGTTTGAAGATGCGGCCCGGCGCACCGCGCAGCTGGCCTATGACATGGATTTTGACGGCACGCCGATTATGTTCACTTGGCCCTCGCAGGCCAGCCTGTCCGCCTATATCGTCGATGAGGGTGTCATCGATGTCAGCGTCATCCGGATGGCCGAGTTCCTGGATACGATCGCGGCTCAATTCGGCGCTGAGCATATCCATCTGATTGCGCACAGCATGGGGAACCGGGTGTTGATCGGCGCATTGCAGCGTTGTCTGTTCGCCAGAGCTTCCGCAGACCATCCGCACGCCTTTGGACAAATTGTCTTCACCGCGCCCGACGTCGACCGCGATTATTTCATCGCCGCCACCGAGTCGCTCAGCGGTATTGCCGATCGCCTGACCTTGTACGCTTCGGATAGCGACTATGCGCTGCGCATGTCGCAGATCATTCACAGTGCGCCTCGCGCCGGGTTCGCCGGCAACACGATCATTCGGCTTCCCGGAGTCGACACAATCGACATGTCCGGCGTGCCCGCCGACTTACTGGGCCACAGTTATTTCGCCTCGAATGGCGGAGCCGTGTACGACTTGCTGCACCTGCTTTGGCGCGGCGAGGCTCCTGGCTCGCCCGCGCGCTGCGGCAAGAGTGATACGGCGTTCAAGGGCCCGCTCGTGGTCTGGCGCTTTGACGTCCAGAAATGCAAGGGCGATGACCTGCTGGAGGCGGCCATACTGCTCAAACAGCTGCAAAATCTGGGACAGCAGCAGATCCTGACGCAGATTTCCAGCCAGATCTCCGGCATGAGCGATCCGTTGCAGCGCCAGGCAGGACAATTAATATTGGCGCGGGTGAACCAACTTCTTAACATACTGGCGCCGACATCAACGGGAGTGGCCCGATGAGAGCGCTTATGGCGCAATCTGTGGTTGGCATGATGAGCCTGTTGCTATTGCAGATACCCGTGGCGCGCGCTGCGCCCGATCATGTCGACTTGCACGTGTACGTCGCTGATTCGTGCATCGTCGCTGATGAGCCCTATTTTGTTCCTGAGGCGCCCGCCCCAGAGACAGCCAACGCGGAGACGCCAAAGTTCCTGCCATTGCTCGGCGTCGTGGTGGGCAAAGTTGCCGAGCTGTGGATCAATCATGAGATCCAGGGCTCGGCCAACAAGTTCAAAAGTCGGGCGGCTCGCAAAGATACCCGCTATGCCCTGACGAAGGAGACGAATCTATATCGCGCCGACTTGCAGGCCGCGCCCGTGCTGGAGATCAACAGCAAATTAGGATGCATGACGATCGTCGCCGCGAAGATTAAGCCCGAGCCGAGCGATTGCAGGAGCGCGTATGTTCCAAAGGGTTTGACACCGGAATCTATGGGACTGGCCGAGACTGAGTGGAAAACCTCCCGAACCGACGATTCGGTTGAAAATCAACTGCGCCGCGCCAACGTGTGTGTCGACGGCAGAGCCGCCGCAGTCTACGAGGGCCGGTTTGAGTTCTCCAAAGACGGCACCGCCTATCGACTGAGGAATGCGGGGTATCGAATCAACTCGCTGCTGACTACTGCGACCCCGGGCGTGACGCGCACAACCCTCTACACGCTCAAGATCTCCGAGCCGGGCGCCACTGATCAGCAGCAGGTCTTATCCTCGGCCTGGGTCAATCTGGGTACGGTCAGTGCGGGAGCGCGCTCTGTGGGCTCTGATAAGGATGACCCACCGTGGTTGAAAACCCCGCCGCTATCGGTCGATGCCCGACGCGCCTACGAAGAGAAGACCAAGACCCATCAGGAAATAGCGGCGGAAATCGATACTCTCAAGCGCTCGCTAAGCCGCAATCAACGCATCCTCGCAGGGCTGGACCAACGGCTTGCTGCCGCGAGTGGCGACCTCGCGGCAGGGCTGCAGCAGGAGCGCACCAGAGTCGCAGTACAAATTCAGACCCAGGGCGCCGAGCTCGATGCCTGCAACACGGACTTTGAGCAGCTGCCGCACGCGCCGATGGAATTCATGCCGGTCACGATCGAAGTGGCCGTGACCGAAACCGAATCGGAGAAGAAGGCGCAATTGGCGCTGGCCGATCTCGTTGGCAGCAACAGCGATATCGTGGCCTCAGCCGCCGCGAGCGCGGCCTCGGGCGTATTCTCGAAATCCGTGGACCTGTCCGCTCTGAATACCGAGCCCGATGCCGCCGAGCGTACGGGCGAGCTGGCACAGGCTCGCGATCGCTATTTTGCCGGCCTCGCGAGTGGGCAGTCGGCGCCGTCGCTCGCGATTGCAAAGGGGCAGTACAACGCCGCGCGGCGCACTTTGGGATTGGCGCCGATCCAATGAAAGCCAGCCGGCGCGCCCTCGCGCACCTTTTGCAGCTTCTGGGAATCGCGCTCCTCGTCGTGGCGCCGCGGTTTGCGTTCAGCGCCGACAGCGCACCTGATCAGGGCTCGACGCCCGTACTGTCCGATCAGCAGATCCAGGAAGGGCTCAAGGGGGGCGCCGCGCACGCCACGACGCGCGGCCTCAGGCGCCAGAGTTCGTCTGCGCCGTCGGGCTCGATCAATCTGAACATCGCCTTTGAATACAATTCCTTTGCCTTGAAGCCGGAAGCCTCCGAGCAGTTGCGGCAACTGACCTCGGCACTGACGTCAGACACGTTGCGCGCAGATCGATTCATGGTCGCCGGACATACGGATGCCAAAGGCAATCCGCAGTTTAATAAGCACCTGTCCTTGCAGCGCGCAGAGTCAGTCAAGCGCTACCTGGTCGCCAGTGGCGTGGATGGCTCGCGGCTCGTCGCCGTCGGTTATGGGGCCGAACAGCTATTGGATCCTGATCAACCCAACGATGCACGCAACCGGCGCGTAGAAATACGCGACCTCGGCGCCGCCCCGTAGCGGCTCTACGCCCTAGCGCATTTCAACCGATCACTTGCACCACTCGGGAGTGCAGTCATGCCAGGCATGCTCGTGCCAATAGCGATTATGCTCGTGATCCCAATAACCCTCGCGCGGTCCGGCGACGATGCAGGACGATGCCAGAGCGATCAGGCCGAGCAGCACACTCCATTTTGCGATACGCAGCTTGTTTTTCATCTAACTCTCCCGGTTACGGCGAGTTGAGGCTAACGCAGATCACCTGCAGGGAAACCTCCTTCGCGCGGGAATTTGCCGGTGCAGGATTCTTACAATCGCAGCCAATATGTCAGAGAATGGGATACCCCTGCGCCATAAGCCAAATTGAATTCGCAGAGAGCTTTTTAATCCAGGAGCGGCAATGTCAAACATCATTACACGCCGGAGCTTTGTTGCTGGAATTTCAGCCTTAGCGCCTTCGCTCGCCCTTGCCCAGGCGGCCAAGCCAATCCTGGGTGCTGCGCCCAGCGTGGTCAGCCAGCCACCGCGTCAATGGGGCGATAGCGCACCGCCCGATTACTATCCGGACCCGGACATTCTGGTTATCGACCGCAGCTTTGACGACTACGTCTACCATTGGGCCGGGATCCGCCGCTTGGGGACCGGCTATCAGTGGGCAGAAGGTCCCGCGTGGTCCAGTGAAGGCCAGTACGTCGTGTTCAGCGATGTGGCCGGCAACACCCAGTATCGCTATGTGTGGGATGACGGCAGAATCACGCCGTTCCGTAAGCCTTCCTTTAACGGCAACGGCAATTCCTTCGACTTCCAGGGCCGCCAGCTCTCCTGTCAGCATTTTTTCCGCCGCGTAGTGCGTTGGGAACTGGACGGGTCGATGACTGTGATCGCCGATTCCTTCGAGGGCAAGCCACTGAACTCGCCCAACGATATCATCCCCCACCCCGACGGCAGCATTTGGTTCACCGACCCTCCATATGGCGCCTCACTGCCTGAAGGACATCCGGATGAAGCCGGCGGGATGCAAAACCCGAATGGCCTCTACAATCCCGCATTGGGCAATTCAGGCGCGGGCATCATCGGCGGCCTGAAACGCGCGCTGCCGGCCAATACTTATCGCTGGGACCCGAGCGGGCGCCTCGAGATAATCATATCTGCCGAGCAGGATCCGCACCCGAATGGCCTGTGCTTTTCCCCCGACTATAAAACCCTGTACGTCATGAACTCGACCATCTATCAGTTCGACGCGCAGGGATCAAAGCTCAGCAACATGCGGCTCTTCACCAACTGCGTGGTGGATGGTGTCACCTGCTCACCTGATGGGTTTCGCGCCGACAGGGCAGGCAATATCTGGGTCGGCTCCAACGCGCCACTGGGCTATGGCGGTGTCACGGTCTGGAATCCGGCCGGCAAGCTGATCGGACGTATTCGTCTGCCTGAAGTGTGCGCCAATGTTTGCTTCGCGGGGCCAAAGCGCGATTATCTCTTCATGTGCGCGAGTCAGTCGGTGTACATGGTGCGCGTAGGGATTCAGGGTGCCGCGCCCGGCTAAGAGGACACACAGGGGCGCTCAGCGACTGCTCGGGAAACTGAAAACTGCGCCTTCGCGCACGCTGGCTGAAGGCCAGCGTTGCGTGATGGTCTTGCGTCGCGTGTAGAAGCGCACCGCATCGGGTCCGTAGGCAGCCAGGTCCCCGAAGAACGAGCGCTTCCAGCCGCCGAAGCTGTGATAGGCCACGGGCACTGGCAATGGCACGTTCACGCCGACCATGCCGACTTTGATCTGATCGCAGAAGTAGCGCGCAGCCTCGCCGTCGCGCGTGAAGATGCAGGTACCGTTGCCATATTCGTGCGCATCGATGAGCGCCATCGCCGCCTGCAGGCTCGGCACGCGTACGATGGCCAGAACGGGACCGAAGATCTCATCCTGATAAATCTTCATCCCGGACGTCACCTCATCGAACAGGCAGGCGCCGAGGAAAAAACCCGCGGCATGACCGGCTACATTCAGGCCGCGGCCATCGACGACGAGGCGGGCGCCCTCCTGCAGGCCGAGATCGACGTAAGCCTTGACCTTGTTGTAGTGCGCGCGCGTGACCAGCGGGCCCATGTCGCAGGCGCTGTCCGTGCCTGGGCCGACTTTCAATTTCGCCAACTCGCCCTTCAGGCGCGCGACGATCGCATCGGCGGTCTGGCTGCCTACGGCCACCACCACGGAAATAGCCATGCAGCGCTCACCGCAGGATCCGTAGGCGGCACCCATCAGGGCGCTGACCGCATTATCCAGATCGGCATCCGGCATCACCACCGCGTGATTCTTGGCTCCGCCGAGCGCCTGCACGCGCTTGCCGTGCGCGCAACCGGTCGCGTAGATATATTCGGCCACCGCTGTTGAGCCGACAAAGCTGATCGCCTGCACGCGCGCTTCCGTGAGCAGTGCATCGACCGCTTCCTTATCGCCCTGCACGACATTGAGTACGCCGGCGGGCAGTCCGGCTTCGTGAGCCAGCTGCGCAATATAGAGCGCGCAGCTTGGATCGCGCTCCGAGGGCTTGAGCACGAAAGTGTTGCCGCAGACCACGGCCAGCGGCCACATCCACAGCGGTACCATGCACGGAAAGTTGAACGGCGTGATGCCCGCGGCCACGCCCAGCGGCTGCAATTCACTCCATGAATCAATGCTCGGGCCGACGTTGTGCGAGTGCTCGCCCTTGAGCAGCTCCGGCGCCCCGCAGGCGTATTCCACGTTCTCGATCCCACGCTGCAGCTCGCCCATCGCGTCGCTCAGGACCTTGCCGTGCTCTTCCGTGATCAATGCACAGATCGCTGCCGCATTGGCTTCGAGCAGCTGCTTGAAGCGAAACATAATCCGTGCGCGCTTCAGCGGCGGCGTGTTGCGCCATTCCGGAAAAGCGGCCTCGGCGGCGCCGATCGCAGCGCTCACTGTGGCCAGTGAGGCCAGAGTGACCTGTTTGCTCACCATGCCCGTGGCCGGGTTGTACACCGGCGCTGTGCGTGCGCCCTCGAGCCGAATCTCGCCGCCAATCCAGTGGCCGATTGTGTTTACAGGCGCGGGTCGCGGATTCAGGGGACTGACCGTGCTCATGTGCACCTCCAGCAAACCATGCTACGCCGTCGGCGCAAGGCCCGCCAATCACGGCGGCGGCGCGCGCGTTTCGACGGCGGCTGACTTCATGACGTTGTCATTTTGCTGGGTCTCAATAATCATTGCGAACTGCAACTGGAGTGAGCTTGCATGAATGAGATCTCTCGCATCACCGACCTCAAGCGTGCTGTGCCGGGTGCCGACCTGGATGGGTTTGACGCGCTGGCCCTGCTCGCGCTGGACATGCACTCCGCCTGGAACCACGGGGATGAAACGATATGGCGACAGCTCGACCCCGCGCTCTGGGATCTGACGCAAAATCCGTGGGCACTCCTGCAGACGGTCTCACGCGAGAAGCTGCAGCGCCGGCTGCTCGAGCCCGCATTTCGCCAGAGCGTCGATGATTTGCTGCGTGCCCAGCGCGAGGCGGCCGCTGCACCGGCCTGGTTTCAGAAGACCCACCCGCGCTCGGCGCTCAACCACGTCGCCTACTTCTGCATGGAGTTCATGCTCAGTGAGGCGCTGCCCATTTACTCGGGGGGCCTGGGTAATGTGGCCGGAGATCAGCTCAAGGCTGCCAGCGATCTGGGCGTTCCAGTCATCGGCGTGGGGCTGCTGTATCAGCAAGGCTATTTTCGCCAGGTTATCGACCGGGAGGGCGCGCAGCAGGCGCTCTATCCCTATAACGATCCGGGACAGCTGCCCATTAGACCGCTGCGCCAGCCCAGCGGCGAGTGGTTGCGCTTGGAGATTGCTCTGCCGGGCTACTCGGTCTGGCTGCGCGCCTGGGAGGTTCAGGTCGGCCGGGTCAAGCTCTACCTGCTCGATACCAATGACGTGGCGAATTACCCGGCGCATCGCGGCATTACCAGCTCGCTTTACGGCGGCGATGCGGAGCTGCGACTCAAGCAGGAGCTGTTGCTGGGCATTGGGGGCTGGCGCCTGCTCGGCGCATTGGGCATCGAGCCTGAAGTCTGTCACCTGAATGAGGGACACGCGGCCTTCGCGGTGCTCGAGCGCGCGCGCGGTTTGATGGAGCAAGGCGCGCTTTCCTTTGAAGCGGCCTTGAGCATCACGCGTGCGGGCAATCTGTTCACGACTCATACCGCGGTGTCAGCCGGGTTTGATCGCTTTGATCCGGCCCTCATCGCGCAGTATCTGCAAGCCTACGCCGAGAGTCGACTCGGCATAACGCTGCATGATCTGCTCGCGCTGGGCCGGGCCGACCCGAATGATGAGTCGGAGCCGTTCAACATGGCTTATCTCGCGGTTCGCGGCAGCGGCGCCGTCAATGGCGTGAGCCAGTTGCATGGAGCGGTGAGCCGGCGGCTGTTTCGGCCGCTGTTTCCGCGCTGGCCCGAGGCTGAGGTACCGATCGGATCGGTCACCAACGGCGTGCACATGTCGAGCTGGGACTCGGGACCGGCCGATGAGCTGTGGACGCAGGCCTGTGGCAAGAGCCGCTGGTTGGGCAAGCCCGAGAGCGCCGAGGAGCAGTTTCGCCGCCTTAGCGATGCGAAGCTCTGGCAGTTCCGATCGGCAGCGCGCGTCGCGCTCATTGAGCACGCGCGCAAGCGTCTGGCGGCACAGCTCGCGGCTGCGGGTCAGAGCGCGCAGGCCGTCGAGGACAGCAGACATTTGTTCGACCCCGATGCGCTGACACTGGGTTTTGCACGCCGTTTTGCGACCTACAAGCGACCGAACCTGCTGTTGTCCGACCCGGCGCGGCTGCTGCGACTCCTCACCAATCCGAACCGTCGCGTACAGCTCATCATCGCGGGCAAGGCACATCCGGCGGATCTGGCCGGGCAGGCTCTGATCCAGCAATGGGTGCAGTTCACGCGGCGCCCTGAGGCGCGGCCGCACGTCATCTTTCTGGGTGACTACGACATGCGCGTGAGCGAGCTGCTGGTGCAGGGCGTGGATGTGTGGATCAACACGCCTCGGCGTCCGTGGGAAGCCTGTGGCACGAGCGGCATGAAGGTGCTCGTCAACGGTGGCATTAACCTCTCTGAGCTGGACGGCTGGTGGGCCGAGGCGTATGAGAGTGAGGTCGGCTGGGCCCTCGGGGACGGCCAGCTGCACGGCGATGCGCCGGAATGGGATCAGCGCGAGGCGCAGGCGCTCTATGACCTGCTCGAACAGCAGGTCATTCCGGAGTTCTACACGCGAGACAGCCAGGGAATCTCCGCTGCCTGGGTGCAGCGCATGCGCGCGAGCATGGGGCGCCTGACGCCGCGCTATTCGGCCAGTCGCGCCGTATGCGAGTACGCCGAGGAACACTACCTGCCGGCGGCGGTAACCTATCGCGAGCGCGCCGCGGATGAGGGACAAAGGGGCCTCGCCATGCTGCGTGAGCGGCAAGCTTTTGCGCAGAAGTGGGGCCGTGCCCACTTCGGCGAGCTTTCAGTCAAGACGCAGGACGCGCAGCACCTGTTTGAAGTATCCGTGTTCCTCGGTGAGCTCGAGCCCGATTCGGTCGCGGTCGAGCTGTATGCCGATGCGCGTGAGGGCGCTCAACCGGTGCGCCAGGCAATGGAGCGAGTGCGGCTCGTGCACGGCGCCGCGGGCGCGCAGGCGAGCTATGTGTACGGCGCAGCCGTAGCCGCGGACCGACCGGCCTCGGATTTCACGGCACGATTGCTTCCCCATATCAACGGCGCGGCCGTGCCCCTCGAAGAGAGCCATATTCTCTGGCAGCGCTGATCGGCCATGGCCAGTCTTTCGCGACGCATCCTGACCATTAATGCGGGCTCCTCGAGCATCAAATTCGCGCTCTTTGAGCCCGAGGGACTGCGCCGCATAGTGTCGGGCGCGATCGAGCGCATCGGTTTGCCCGGCTCTACGCTTACGATCAAAAGCGTCGAGCCAGCGCAGAGCGATTCGCATCCCGTGACCGCTACGGACCAGGTAGCCGCGGTGCGCGAGTTGATGCGCTGGATCGAGGCTCGCGCCGATCCCGTCCCACTCAGCGCCGTAGCGCACCGGATCGTGCAAGGCGGACCGAATTACGACCAGCACCAGCGCATCACGGCGGCTATGCTGGAAGAATTGCGCGGGCTCAGCGCCTTCGACCCCGACCACATGCCGCAGGAGATACGACTGGCTGAGCTCTTTCATCAGCGCTTTCCGCAGCTGCCACAAGTGGCCTGCTTCGATACTGAGTTCCATCGTGATTTGCCGCGGGTCGCGCGCATATTGCCGATCCCGCGCCGCTATGAGGCGCGAGGCGTGCGCCGCTACGGCTTCCATGGCCTCTCATACGCGTACCTGGTGGGACGGCTGGCCCAGGTGGCCGGAGCGAGCGCGGCCCAGGGCCGCGTCATCCTTGCGCATCTGGGCAATGGCGCCAGCCTGGCCGCATTGCGCTCGGGCCGCTCCATTGATACCAGCATGGCTTTTACTCCAACGGCCGGTGTGCCGATGAGCACGCGCTCGGGTGATCTGGATCCCGGGCTGGTCTGGTACCTGGCCAGCCGCGAGCAGCTGGATGCCAAGGGCTTTCATCGCATGGTCAACACCGAATCCGGACTGCTCGGAGTCTCGGAAACCAGCTCGGACATGCGCGACCTGCTGGCGCGCGAAGCCCAGGATGTGCGGGCGGCCGAAGCGGTGGCGCTGTTCTGCTATCAGGTCAAGAAGTGGGTGGGCGCCTTCGCTGCGGCGCTGGGCGGACTGGATACCCTGGTGTTTGCCGGGGGCATCGGCGAGAAGGCGCCGGCGGTGCGCGAGCGCATTTGCGAGGGCCTGGGATTTCTGGGCCTGAGCATAGACCTGGCGCAAAACAGCGCCAATGCCGGCCTGATCTCTACAGCGGCGAGCCGCGTTGCCGTGCGCGTGATTGTCACCGACGAAGAGCAGATAATGGCCAAAATGGCACGCGACCTGCTTTGGCCGACGCCCGCGTCGGATTGCTCTGACGAGGGCGCGTCCTGAACACCCCCGACGGCGCGGCTGGCGCCGACTGCGGGTCAGCGCCGTGTATGGAGAGATATCGACATGAACAACCGCGCTGATCGCTACCGAGCGCTTTATCTGCCGGCGCTGTGCGCTGGCCTGTGGCTTACCGCGTGGCCGGCCGCAGGAGCTCCGTTGTCGAGCTTTACCTTGCCGCCACTCACGCAGGGCCGGAGCGCCGAGCACCATGTGGGCAAAGTCGTCTGGGTGGAATTGATCACCCCGGACCTCGCTCGCGCTGAAGCGTTCTACACCGGGTTGTTGAATTGGAGCTTTGAAAAGATCCCCGGAGATCCCAACTACGTCATCGCCACGCTCGATGGGCAGCCGGTCGCCGGGCTTTATCAGAAAAGCGTGCCTGCGGGGCAGTCGAGGCAACCCGCGTGGCTGACCTTCATCGGCGCCCGCGATGTCGATGCGATCAAACAGACGGCCGTGGCGCACGGGGCCAAAGTCCTCTCGGGGCCCAAGACGTACCCGCAACGTGGCCGCCAGGTGGTCTTCGCCGATCCGGATGGGGCGGTTTTTGCAGCGCTTGCCTCGAGCAGTGGCGATCCGCCCGATTATCTTGCGGCGCCCGGCGAATGGATCTGGAGCTCGATATTGGTCCACGATGCCGGCCATGAGGCGGCTTTTTACCAGACGCTGTTCGGCTATGACGTGTACGAGCTGTCCAGCAATGACTCGCGCGAGCATCTGATTCTCTCGAACGATGAATATGCGCGCGCGGGCGTCAATGAATTACCGAGCGACGCCGTGCGCCGGCATCCGCACTGGCTCAACTTCGTGCGCGTCGTGAATGTGTCCGAGGCGGCGGCCAAGGCTGCCGCTCTGGGCGGCAAGGTGCTCGTGGAGCCGCACGTCGATCGCCACGGCGGTGAGCTCGCGGTGCTCGCCGATCCGAGCGGGGCGCCATTCGGCGTGATGGAATGGTCCGAGAGCGACAGCCAGCAGGAGCCCAAATGAGACCCAGGCTGTGGAAGCTCAGCGCGCTGGCGCTGCTGTCGCTCGCAGGGCTTGCGGGCTGCGTTGCAGGCGGCTACGGCGTCGGCGTAGGTTATGACGCCGGCTACTACGAGCCCGAGGGCTACGGCTACTGTTGCTGGGGCCCAGGATACTGGGTGGGGCCTGGCCGGGGCGGCGGCCGCGGCCCGGGCCGGCCTGGCGCTGCCTACCGTGGGGCGCCAGCCGGGCGTGCGACGCCTTCGATTCCCTCGGGCGCGCGCGGCGGGGGTTCTCGCGGCGGCGGCGGCGGACACCGTTGAGCTGAGCCGGGCGGCTGCTCGCCCCTGAACAAAGCTTAGAATCTACACTGGCGTTCCGGGCGTTTTGTCCACGGAACTCATTTGTGCTGCCAGCGGCAGGGAGGGGCAGAGCGTGAAGCGCTACCGACGCATCGAAACACAGCTCGTTCATGCCGGCAATCCGCAACCGCGCATTGAGGGGGCGGTGGCCATGCCGATCTTCCAGTCGGCGAATTTCGAATACGCGGGCGAGAGCAGCTATCACGAGCTCAAGTACATCCGGCTGAACAATACGCCCAATCATGTCGCGCTCCATCGTCTGCTCGCAGCCGTGGAGAACGCGTCGGCGGCGCTCGTGACGGCCAGCGGCATGGCCGCTATTTCCACCACATTGCTTACAGTGCTCGCCGATGGCGGTCATCTGCTGGCACAGGACTGTCTGTACGGCGGCACGCACGATCTGTTGACTCGCGAGCTGCCGCGACTGGGCATGGCCAGCACGTTCATCAACGGCGATGAGCCGCAGTCCTGGGCCGGCGCGTTGCGACCCGACACGCGTGCGATCTACGTCGAGGCGATGACCAATCCGCTGCTCGAGGTCGCGGATCTGCGCGCCGTGGTTCGCTTTGCGCGCGAGCACAATCTGCTCGCGATCATCGACAATACGTTTGCGACCCCGATCAATTTTAGGCCGATCGATGCGGGCTTCGATCTGGTCCTGCACAGCACGACCAAGTATCTCAATGGTCACTCAGACATTGTCGGTGGCGCGATCATTGGCGCGCCCGCGCTGATCGAGCCCATCACGCACCGGCTCAATCATCTGGGCGGCTCGATGGATCCGCACGCGGCATTCCTGCTACAGCGCGGATTGAAGACCCTGGCATTGCGGGTGCGCCAGCAGAATCAGAACGCGTTGCAGGTTGCCCGCTTCCTCGAGGCTCACCCGGCCGTCACGCGGGTCAACTATCCGGGCCTCGAAAGCCATCCGCAGCACCAGCGTGCGCGCGAGCTGTTTTCCGGGTTCGGCGGCATGCTGAGTTTCGAGGTCGAGGGCTCCTCCTCGCAGGCGGAGCAATTCATGCAGCGGACCACTATTCCAATCCTGGCACCGAGTCTGGGCGGCGTTGAGACGCTGCTGACACTGCCAGCACGCACATCGCACTCGGGCCTTGCTCCCGAGGAGCGGCATCGCCTAGGCATCAGCGATGGTCTGGTGCGCATGTCGGTTGGAATCGAGGCGACCGATGAATTGCTGGAAGATCTGGCGCAGGCCCTGGATGGGGTCGCCCAGCTTGGCCGCGTAATGCAGACGGGCTAGGCTCGGCGCGAGGGGTGGCATGGCTCATCGACTCAATCTGGAACGGCGCGGC
>JBEKWD010000002.1:0-28479 GCA_049513435.1 Steroidobacteraceae bacterium
GCGCTTCTGCTGCCGTGCTGCGCCTCACAGCGTCAGTGCTTGCAGCGCTGATGAGTCATGCGTACGCTGCGGCATCGAACATAATCTTCTGCAGCCAGGAACTGTCAGTATGCAGCGCATCGTCGTGCTGAACCCAAAGGGTGGTTCGGGCAAGACGACTATCGCCATCAACCTCGCCAGCTATTACGCACAGCGTGGCGAGCGCCTCGTCATGATGGATTTCGATCCGCAGGGCTCCACGACGCACTGGCTCAGCAAGCGCTTGGCCACGCAACCGCGCATCGGTCTGATTACCGCCTTCGAACGCGACCCGCGCATGACGCGCAGCTTTCAGCTGCGCATCCCCAATGGCACCGACCGCGTCGTGGTGGACACACCGGCTGCGTTGCAGGCGAACCAGATCCCGGAGCTCATCCAGGGCGCAGACAAGATCCTCGTGCCGGTGCTGCCGTCCGATATCGACATTCACGCGTGCTCGCGCTGCGTACAGAATCTGCTGCTGGTGGCCAAATTACGGCGCGACGAGAACCGTCTGGCGATCATCGCCAATCGGGTGCGGCGCAATACTCTGATCTATCAATCCCTGATGCGCTTTCTGGCCACGTTCAACATCCCGATCGTGGCGACGCTGCGTGACTCGCAGAACTACGTGCGCTCGGCCGAGACCGGCCTCGGATTGGCCGAAATGAAACCACAGCTGGTAGCGCCGGATTGGGCGGACTGGCAGTCGATGCTAGCGTGGCTGCAGCAACCCTCGACGATCGGGGCCAAGAATCTCAGCGCCGCTGCATCGATGCAGCGGGCATGATGATCAGGGCTTGCTCTCGCTGCTGACCCAGTCCAGGCGCATCTTGTCCGCCCAACTCTTGTAGTTCGACCAGGTGTACAGGTTGCGTGTAATGGCCGCATGGCGCGTGCGCGTACGTTGCATATGCTCGAGCCAACGTGCGTAGGCCTCCGCTCCGCTCGGCGCAGCCGGCGTGGCTGCTTGCGCCTCATCGGCAATCTCGGTCTTTGGCAATTTTATTTTGTTCATGATGCAGCTGGACCTCTCGGAACAGCAGATTAGAGCGCTCGCTTGAGTGCCGACAGGAACTGCATCACAACGGCTTGCCAGGGTGAAAAACCGAGATCTGTCGCGCGCCAATAATGCAATCGCGGCAGCATGTTTTACGCGACGTCAGCGGCCGCGGCGGGCTCGCCCGCGCATTATCAGGCCACGAGTCGGTAGCAGGGGCGGTAGATGCTCCCGGGGAGCTTCATGCGGCGCTGGGCGACGAACGCGGTCAACAGCTCGTCGAGCAGCTGCATGATCTGCGGATCGCCGGTGAGCTCAAAAGGTCCCTCGCGCTCGATGGCTGCGATGCCGTTTTCCTTGACGTTGCCGGTAACGATGCCCGAAAACGCGCGGCGCAGGTTCGCGGCCAGACGATGCACGGGTTGCTCGCGGTGCAGCGCCAGAGCGCGCATCGAGGCATGTGTGACTTCGAAAGGTACCTGCATGTCGTAGGGGACATGCAGCAGCCAGTTGAAGTTATAGGAATCGTTGCAGCGACGGCGGTACAGGCGCACCTGCTCACAGGCGCTGACGATGTGGCGTGCCACGCCGGCAGGATCATCGATGATGATTTTGATGCGCGTGAGCGCCGCGGCTCCGAGCGTGCCCTCGATGAAACGTTCGATCTGCTCGAAATAACCAGCGCTGCTTGTCGCGAACGCCTCGAGGCGCTTTTCGATATCCGGCATGATTACCAGTTGATTGACGATCGCATTGGGTGGCTCCGCGGCGATGATGCCGGGCTCGGTCACGCCGATGAAGCGACCGCGCACGATGCGCTGCTTGGCATGGCCGACACCGGCGCCTTTCATTGGTGCCTTCATCGCCCCCGGCCCGCAGCCGGTGCACACGTCAAGCGCGCGCAGCCCCAGCTCGTAGCCGACGCGCTTGCAATATTCATATTCACTCTGGCCGATCGAATGCCCGCCCCAGCACACGATCAGGTTCGGCATGCCCTTGTAATCCAATACGCGCGCATTGCGCAGTATGTGGAAGACCGCATTGCTGATGGAGGCCGAGTCGCCGGTGTCGAGCCGCCCGGCGCCGATGATTTCATTTGCCGTATAGATGATGTCGCGCAACACCGCGAACAGGTGCTCCTTGATACCGCGGATCATCTCCCCGTCGACGAAGGCGGAGGCCGGCGCATGGTTGATCTGCAGTTTGATGCCCCAGGCATGGCGCACGATCTGCACGTCAAAATCGCGGTAACGGTCGAATATTTCCTTGGGGTTATCGTTATCGCTGCCGGCATTGAGCACAGCGAGCGCACAGTTGCGGAACAGCCGGTACAGACCGGTTTGGCTCGTATCGAGCAGCTTATTGATCTCAGCCTGAGAGAGGTTCTCGAGGCTGCCGCGCGGGCCCACGCGCGCATCGACTGATTCGGCCACCACGACACTCGCGTCCATAGCTCGCGTTGGCCCAGGACCGGAAGCCGTCGTCAAGGCAGTATTTCGATAGGAATGTTGTCTTGCGTCATCATCCACAGCTCAACCATATCGGAATTGGACATGCCAATGCAGCCATCCGTCCAATCCGAGCTCGCATAGTACTCCGCGTTGTGTCGCAGACTATTGGGCCAGCCGTGGACCATGATTGCGCCACCCGGATCGACGCGCTGGCGCCGCGCTCGGCGCACGTCCGCGTCGTTGGGGTAGGACACCTGGATCGAGAGAAAATAATCGCTGCGCGGATTGCGGCGCGTGAGCTGATAGTGCCCTTCAGGGGTGCGAAAATCCCCCGCCCGCTCCTTGGGTCCTTCGGGCATCAGGCCGAGCGCCACGTGGTACTCACGCAGCACTTCGCCATGGCGCATCAAATAGAGCCGCCGCTCGGATTTGCGCACGACGATCTGATCCGCGACAGGCATCTGAGCGTTCAGGCTCAAAGGCGCGGCAGCCGGCGCAGATTGCGCGGACTGCGCGCCCAGACTCGCGCCGACGATGCTGTACGCGCTCGCCGCCGCGGCCGCCGCCGAATCATCGGTTAACCCAATGCCTGGCCACGCGCCACCGGAGACGCCGATCAGTACCGGAAGCAATGCACTAAGGATACGTCGCATCGGCTTGAATTATAGGCATAGCGGCGCATTCGAGCGAGCAGCGCTTCACAGACTCGGTACGTCTTCGACCTTCGGCAGGGAAATCTGCGTACCCGGGCGCAAATCACTGAAATCAAGATCCGGGTTGTATTGCTGCAGCAACCATATCGGCAATTTCACATTGCGCTGCGTGATGCTCCAGAGCGAATCACCGCGACGGGCAATGTAGATCTCGCTGCCGGCGATGCGATGCGAGGCGAAGTAGGCCGCCTGCAGCCGCTCGTGATAATCGCGCCGCCGCTCCTCGAACTGTGCGCGCGTCGCATGGGGGAACTCAAGTTTGACGCGCCTGCCCATCTTCACCGTGGAATGGCCACGCAGACTGTTGAGCGCGCGCAGGCGGGCCGCCGGCACGCCAAGCCTGTCTGAATTTTGGCCGTGCGTCTCCGCCGCTACCACGAGGATGCTGCCATCAGCTCCGACCGAGTAATCGACCGGATCGGCCGAGCCGGTCCCGACCGGATCCGGCACGAGCTCCGGGCCCTCAGCCTGAGCCTGCGCAGCCGAAACCGGCTCGGCGCGCTCGGCTGACTGGCTCGCAGCGGCCACGGCTCTCTGCTCTTCCACGCTCTCCACGACAGCAGCCTGCGCCGTCTGCAGAGTCGCCGCTGTCGTGACCGTCTCGGGCTCCGGCACGGCTGCCGCGAGTCGCAGACGCTGCCCGTCGGAGAGGTAGTCCGAGTCAGGCAGCGAATTGAGCGCCATCAATTTGTTGGCCGGCACGCCCGTGCGCGCAGCGATTGAGGCGAGTGTGTCGGTCCCCTGGACCAGGTAATACGGCGAGGCCGCCGTATTGACATTGTCGGCCACAAGAGGGCTCGGCGGCGTGGGCACGATCTCGACCTGGCTCGCCGGGCTCGCCATCGCCATCGCCGTAGCCGTAGCCGTAGCCGTAGCCGTCGCAGGCGCTGCGCTCAGCGGCGCGGACTGCGCGCTTGCGCTCGGACGGCCCGGCGCGAGCTGCGCCACGGTAACGGGTCGCGGGCCGCTCGTGCGCTGCGCAAGCGCCTCAGCGGTCCAATTTGCCGCGCTGCCGGGCAAGCGCAGGATGTAGCCACTGGGTACCGGGCGCTGGCCGCTCCAGACCCCCGGCCGCAGCGCCGGATTGAGACTGCGCAGGATAGTGCGATCGATACCCAGCGCGCGCACGAGCGCCTCCGTATTGGCAGGCGCGGTCAATTTCAATTCGTGAAATTGCGATTCCGAACGACGCTCAAGCGGACCAAAATATTTCTCCGGATTCTGGGCGATACTCAGCGCCGCCAGAAACGAGACATAGAAATTGCGCGAAGCGAAGCCGAAGCTCGGGCTGTGATATTCGCGCACGATACGCACGATGTCGTCGGTGCCGAGCTGCTCGCGCGCGCGCCGCACGCCCTCAGCCCCGTGATTATAGGCGGTGATGGCCAGCGGCCAGCTGCCCAGCAGCCGGTAGTTGTAGCTCAGTAGCTGCGCGGCGGCTTCGGTGGCTCGAAACGGATCGAGGCGCTCATCGACGGCCGCGTCGATGCGCAGAAATCGCCGGCCGGTCGAGCGCATGAACTGCCAGAGTCCGGCCGCGCCAACCTTTGAGTAAGCAGTGGGGTCGAAAGAAGATTCGACGTGCGGCAGCGCTGCGATCTGCGCTGGCAAGCCAAGATTGGCCAGCACCTCGGCGATATGTGTGTCCCAGGCGGCGGCGCGCTGCAGGCCAGCCCGAAAGCGATCGGATTGGCCGAGCTGAAAGCGCACATCATCCACGGCCTCGGCGAGCCGGGCCGGCGTGGCATCCGCTCCCCAGAGGTCCCGGACGTGCCGTTCTTCGTCTGTTTGGGCAGCTGCGCCGCTAGCCAAATGTCGCAGGATTTCCTGCACGCGGCTGCGCTCAGCGTCGACGCGGTGCGCGCGCTCGCGCGGCGGGGCGTCGGCGTCGAAGTGCAGCGTCTCGTAGATGACTGAGAGCTTATGCTGGTCGTGGATGAAGCCTTCGTTGGTTGAGACTTCACTGTAGACGCGAATCCAGAACTGCACGTCGGGCTCGAGCTGCGCCGGCCGGGGCAGCGCCTCGTCGTTGGCAGGTGCGCCACTCACGGGGGCGAACGGCGCGAGGCACAGCAACGCAAGCGTCAGAAAGCGTTTCATGCCCGCAGGAATAACATGGAGACGCACCGCGGGCCGGTAGCGATTTCACAGTCCCCGGCGCCGCTGGCCGCGCCTGCCGCTAAACATCGCGCCGCGCTGTGGGCGAGCGGCTGTCAGCCGCACTTCGACTCGCCGCAGTTCAGGCAGGTCATGCAACCGTCGAGCATGACGACTGCGGCGGTGCTGCACTTGCTGCACAGCGCGGCGCCGTCCGGGAAATGTGATTTCGCAAATGCATCCTGCTGTTTGGCCCGCGCCTCGAACTCGGCACGCTTCTCTTCGACCATTTTCTTCTGATGCTCATCCAGTTCGACCTTGCGCATCAGACCGATGGTCTGCAGGTGCTTCTCGATCACATAACCGAGCTCGGCGATGATTGAGGGCATGAATTTGCCACCCGGCTGCCAGTAGCCACCGCGCGGATCAAATACCGCCTTGAGCTCATCGACCAGGAACGCCACATCCCCACCCTTGCGAAACACCGCGGAGATGATGCGGGTCAATGCCACGATCCACTGGAAGTGATCGAGGTTCTTCGAATTGATGAAGACCTCGAACGGGCGTCGATGCTCGTACTCCGTTCCTTCGTTGAGCACGATGTCGTTGATCGTGACGTACATCGCATGATCCGACACCGGCGTCTTGATCTTATAGGTCGAGCCGATCAGCACCTCGGGGCGCTGGATCTCCTCGTGCATGCGGATGACCTTGGCGGTGCGGCCATCGCGGCTATGCGCGAGCTCCTGCTCGGGCGCTGCCGGTTTAGCCGCCGACGGCTCGTCGGCTTTCAGTACGCGGTACTTGACGATGCGCTTGTCGATACGTGTGCTCATGTTCAAAACTTCCCGTAATAGCCTTCCTTCAAGGCGTCGAACAAATTTGCGGCGCTGTGCATCTCCCCGTCGTACTCGATCTCCTCGTCGCCGCGGGTACGGATCTCCGTGCCGTCCTCGAGCGTAAAGACATAGGTCGTGTTCTTGAGATCTTCCTCTTTGACCAGCACGCCCTGAAATGCTTCCGGATTGAAGCGAAAGGTCGTGCAGCCCTTGAGCCCCTGCTCATGCGCATAGCGATAGATGCCTTTGAAATCCTCGTAGGGATAATTCGTGGGCACATTGGCCGTCTTGGAGATCGAGGAATCGATCCACTTCTGCGCCGCCGCCTGGATGTCGACGTGCTGGCGCGGCGTAACTTCGTCGGCCACGGTGAAATAGGCCGGCAAGGCTTCCGCCTCGCCGGTCGCTCCAGGCATGGCGCGCGGATTCACCAGTTCGCGATAGGCGAGCAGCTCGAAGGAGAACACGTCGACTTTCTCCTTGGTCTTGCGGCCCGAGCGGATCACGTTACGAAAATAGTGGTGCGCGAACGAGGGCTCGATGCCATTGCTGGCATTGTTGGCCAGCGACAGCGAGATCGTGCCGGTCGGGGCGATCGAGCTATGGTGCGTGAAGCGCGCTCCGACCTGCGCGAGTTGCTCGACCAATTGCGGCGCAATGGCCCCGAGCCGCTGCATGTAGCGGCTGTAGCGCGCATGCAATAGGCGACCCGGAATGCGCGCACCGGGCTTCCAGCCATCCCGCACCATCTCGGGACGCTTGCGCAGCATCTCCCGGGTGACCGTGAACTCCTCGTTCATGATTGGCGCGGGACCTTTCTCGCGCGCCAACTCCAGCGCGGCTTCCCAGCCGGCCAGGGCCATCTCGCGCGCCACGTCCTCGGTAAACTGCACCGACTGAGCCGAGCCGTATTTCATGCCGAGCAATGTAGTGGTCGAGCCCAGGCCCAGAAATCCCATGCCATGCCGGCGCTTGCGCTCAATCTCACCGCGCTGCTGGCTCAGCGGCAGGCCATTGACCTCCACCACGTTGTCGAGCATGCGCGTGAAGACGCGCACCACCTCGCGGTAAGCCTCCCAGTCGAAGCGCGCCTCCTGCGTGAAGGGCTCACGCACGAAGCGCGTGAGATTGACCGAACCCAGCAGGCACGAGCCGTAGGCCGGCAAAGGTTGCTCACCACAGTTACCTGTGACTAGCCCGTTAAAGATGAGATTGTTCTTATCGTGTTGTGTGGTATCAAACACCGCTGCATATCCCACGTGCTCGATGGACACAATCGGACTGCGAAAACTATCAATGCGAGTTTGCGTACGCTGTGCGCGCCATTGCGCGTACTTCTGATTCTTGGCATCAGTCAGAAATCCAATCTCCTGCATGAACCGGTCGCGTGACTGCGAGCCGATCAGCAATTCGTAATCGGCCTCGCAAGGGTATGGGCTCTGGCCGCCCTTGCCGTCGGGCAGCAGACGCTGAGCGGCCGCACGACGCCGCAGGATTCGGCTGAATATGCCGAAATTCGCGAGCAACGCCTGTACATCTCGCAAGAGTGAAGGCGCACTGGAAGCCAGTCTGATCGTGCAATAGACCTCTTTATCCGAACGTTGCACGGTCCCATCGGTTTGAAACAGCGCACGCAGATAGGCCTTCACGCACGCCTCGCTGCCGCGCCAGATCACCTCGGGCACCTGCAATTTGGTCTGCGCCGTGAAGCCGTAATGCTCGAGCACTCGCGCCAGCAATATGGAGCGGATCATGATCAGATTGCGCTGTGGAACAGCCACCGCGCTCACGCGATAGTCGCGCGCGCTCTCTGCGACCCCGGCGATCAATGTATTGACGTACGCTACCACCGAGGCGGCGTACTCGCGATCCAGGCCCCATAGATTGATGATCGCCGCCTGCTCTCCGTTGCCACGATTCGTGAAATGCCCTTCCCCGGTCAGCAGGCCCAGCAGCATGCCGAGCTCCGGGCTACCCTCATTGCCGAATTGACCTTTGCCGGACTGAACCAGCAGCTCATCGCCGGGCTTCAGATCCTTGAGCTTGATCTTGCCGCGCGTGGTGTAGAAGTCGTGCCACGCGGTGGCTTTGATCTCATAGCCCGCTTTAGTAACCACGCGATAGACATCGGCACAAGGCGAGCTCATGAACGCAGGCACGGCTTTGCGTACGGCAACGCCGGGGCCGAGGTCGAGTGCGCGCCGGTCTACCGTGACCTCCAGATCCGAGCCACTCGCGTACAGATCCCCGATGCGCACCATGCCGAACTGCGTGGCCAGGCGCGTATCGGCCGTCACACACGGGTTGGTTGCGCGGATAGTCTCGCACCACCAGTTATTGTTCATCTCGTTGACACGGTCAATCAGGATGAAGCCGGGCTCGGCGAAATCGTAGGTCGATGACATGATCACGTCCCACATGCGCTGCGCCGGCAGCTGCTTGTAGATCCGGCAGGCGACCAGTCCTTCCTCGTTGACGACGTAACCTTCGTGCACCGGCCACTCGCGCCAGACATAGCGCTGCGGGTCCGTCAGATCGGGCTGCTCGGCCTCGTATTCAGCACGGGTGATCGGGAATGCGAGCTTCCAGTCGCCCTGCTCGCGCACGGCGCGCATGAATTCATCCGTAATCAGCAACGACAGGTTGAATTGGCGCAGCCGACCGTTCTCGCGCTTGGCGCGGATGAAATCCATCGCATCCGGATGGCCGACGTCGAACGTTCCCATCTGCGCGCCACGACGGCCCCCGGCCGAGGAGATCGTGAAACACATCTTGTCGTAGATATCCATGAACGACAGCGGCCCGGAGGTGTATGCACCGGCGCCCGAGACGTATGCTCCGCGCGGCCGCAGGGTCGAGAATTCATAGCCGATGCCGCAACCGGCTTTGAGCGTCAGTCCGGCCTCATGGACTTTGCCGAGAATATCGTCCATGGAATCGCGGATCGTGCCCGAGACCGTGCAGTTGATCGTCGAGGTCGCCGGCTTGTGCTCCCAGGCCCCGGCATTCGAGGTCACGCGGCCGGCAGGCAGCGCACCCTGACGCAACGCCCAGAGAAAGCGCTCGTACCAGCCCTCGCGCAGCTCCTCGCGCTCCACGTCGGCCAGTGCACGCGCGACGCGCTTGTAGGTGTCATCCATGCTGCCATCAATCGGCTGGCCATCCTTGGAAGACAGGCGATATTTCTTGTCCCAGATGTCCAGGGAAGCTTCCTGGAATGGGATCGAATTGAGATCGTGGGTCACGAGTTTTACGACAGAATTCATGGTAATGAGCGCTCCGCCAGTCCCCCAAACAGCTCATAATCGGCCGGCCGTGCAACACAACATCTTGTTGTGCAGCCGACGGAGACTAATGAAGCACAGCGGTCACCGTCAAGATTATTTAATATTGATTTTGTGCAAAATAAGTCAATATTTATCAATATATTACGAAACTATTCGCAGTACGGACGCGATCAAAAAGATTCGCCTTTCGCACTGCCGCGCCACTCGGGTCTACCCCTACATCTAGTATCCACCGACGCCGCACAGGCAGTCCACAGCCTATGCACAGTGCGCCGGGTCTTGAAAGCGCGCGCGGCAGCCTCAGTTTAGGTACACGACTGGAGCCGCAAGGCTCCCCTACAAACGCTTAGTACCCCCATTTTGGAGGACCATGACCATGACTTTGATACGTTTTGAACCTTGGAATGTGCTGGATCGGCTTCACCGCCAGGTCGATCAGATCTTCGGCGACAGCTTCTCGGCACCCGCGGCCGCCAGCGAAGCATCGGTAACCTGGATCCCTGGCGTCGATGTGCACGAAGAGCTGGACAAATTCGTCGTGCGCGCGGACCTGCCCGGCGTCGAGCCCAAAGACATCAGCATCACGACGGACAACGGTGTGCTCACGCTGCGTGGCGAGCGACACATTGAACGCCGTGAGAATCAGAAAGGATTCGAGCGCCTCGAGCGCGTGGAAGGCGCGTTCCTGCGACGCTTCACGCTGCCGAACAACGTGCAGCAGGATCAGATCAAGGCACGCCATATCAATGGAGTGCTGGAAGTGACGATCCCGAAGGTCCCGGCGCCCGAGCCCAAGCGCGTGAGTGTCGAGGCGCACTGAAGCCGCCATTGCTGCTGAGCCACCGCGCGCGTTGAGCTGGCACGAGCCAGCTGGCACGGTGGCTTTCGTGCCGGAATCGCGCTCTACTGCAATGCATGCAGTCTGGCGCGCAACCGGCACGGGCCTTATGGCGCTGAAACGACCCATCGCCTCTCGTACGCTGCTGGTTGGCGTGACGGGCGGCACTGGATTCGTTGGCAGAGAGCTCATTACGCGACTGGTGCGTGCCGGTCACGGCGTGCGTCTTGCGACGCGCAATGCCGCACATGCTGATGCACTACTGCCCCTGTCGAGCGTAGAGCTCGCGGTCGGCAACGTATACGACAGCGAGTTTCTGCGCCGCAGTCTCGAGGGCTGCGACGTCGCCATCAATCTGGTCGGCATTCTCAATGAGCCCGGGCGAAACGGTGCGGGTTTCCGGCGCGCGCACGTCGAATTTACCGCCGGGCTGTTGCGGGCTATGCAGGCGGCGCACGTGCCGCGCCTGCTGCAGATGAGCGCGCTCAATGCGGATGCTGAGCACGGCCGCAGTTTTTATCTGCGCACCAAGGGTCAGGCCGAGCAACTCGTACGCTCCGCCGGCGCCCTCGAGTGGACGATCTTCCGACCCTCGGTCATTTTCGGGCCCGAGGATTCCCTGAGCCGGCGTTTTGCCAATCTCCTGCGCCTGACGCGCGGGCTATTGCCGCTCGCGCGCGCGAGCGCGCGCTTTGCGCCGATTTACGTCGGCGATGTCGCCGAGGCTTTCATGCTCGCACTCGAGGGTGAGGCGACCGTCGCGCAAACCTACGAACTGTGCGGCCCCGAAGTGCTCACGCTCGCGCAGATCGTGCGTCTGAGCGCCGAGGCCGCGCAGCTTCCCTGTCGCCTGCTACCGCTGCCCAATGCGCTGGCGCGAATTCAGGCCGCGCTGATGGATTTCCTGCCCGGCAAGCCCTTTTCCAGTGATAACTATCGCTCGCTGCTCAGCGATAGCGTCTGCCGCGACAACGGCTGCGAACGGCTGGGCCTGCAGCCGGCCAGCTTCAGGGCCTGGACGCCTCTGTGGCTGCACCCGCTGCCTCGCCCGTGAGCGCGTCCTCACGGCATAACGCGCGGCGTGCCTGGGCATCGTGTGCGAGCCGGCGCACAGCGCGGTAAAACGCGGGCAACGCGCCACCCTGCGCTGCGAGCAGGCGTTGGAATCCGGGCACGCAGCCCGCATAGGTCGCGATCGATGCCAGGTGCGCATTATTGAGCCCCTGTGCGATCCAATTGTCGTAGATCGTGTGCAGCCCGTACTGCTGCTCGAGCGCGAGCACGTTTTGCCCGATGGCTTCGAGGCGCGCCTGTTTGCGCTCGCGCATGCGCGCTGGCGGCAGTGATTGACTATAGAGGCTGCCGAGCTGCGAGCGACCGGCGGTAAAGGCCGCATCGATCTGCTCGAACTCGTGACGGCGCTCGAGGTATTTGGCCAGCTCGACACTGCGATCACGCGCCGCGAGCCAGCGTCGCAGTCCCTCCTGCTCCACGGTCACGGCAAAGGACTCGTTGAACTCACTGTCTCCGGACACATAAATCAATTGGTGCGCGAGCTCATGAAATATGGTCGAGACCAGCTCCAGGTCGCCGTATTCCATCATCGTATTGAGCACCGGGTCGGCGAAATGACCCAGGGTTGAATACGCCGCCACGCCGTAGACGAGCACGTCATTGCCGCGCAGCGCCAGCGTGCGCGCATAGCGGCGTGCGCTGCGCTCGTGAAAATAGCCACGATAGGCGATGCAGCCGGTGAACGGAAAGCACCAGTGCAGCGGTTCAATGGAGAATTCCGGGGCTGCCACGACATTCCAGACCGCGTAGGGCCGGCGCAGATCGCTGTAGCTGCGATAGCTGCGATTGTCCGGCAACAGCAACGCGCTCGACGCGAACGCACGCGCATCCTGCACCAGCTGCAGACGTGTCTTGAGCTCCGGGCTCGTGCCCGGATCGGCCAGCACGGCCGGGATCGGACGGCGCGCGCGCATGAGACTCCACTGCCCCTGTGCGGCCTGCGTCATGTACGCGACGCCGCAGCCCGATACAGCACCGCAAAGCAGCAGCATGAGCGCGATCTGGCTCGCTCGGCCTGGGCGACTGCGGGTCTGCGTTAACATGCGCTGCCATGCAAGTCTATCTGGTCGGCGGAGCGGTCCGGGACGAGTTGCTTGGCCGCGCTGTGACCGAGCGCGACTGGGTCGTGGTCGGCGGCACGCCCGCCGACATGGAGCGTGCCGGCTATCGGCCGGTTGGTCGTGAATTTCCGGTATTTCTGCATCCGCAGACGAATGAGGAATACGCGCTCGCCCGCCTGGAGCGCAAGACCGGGCCAGGCTATCGGGGCTTCACGATGCAGTTTTCCCCCGAGGTCACACTCGAGGAAGATCTATTGCGTCGCGATCTGACGATCAACGCGATGGCGCGCAGTCCCGAGGGCACGTTGATCGATCCGTATGGGGGCCGCGAAGATCTGCATGAGCGGCAATTGCGCCACGTGTCGGCCGCATTCGTCGAGGATCCGGTGCGCGTATTGCGCGTGGCACGCTTCGCCGCCCGCTTCGCCGAGCTGGGCTTTCGGGTCGCGCCCGAGACGTACTCCCTGATGCGCGCCATGGTCGCGAATGGTGAGGTTGCAGCGCTGGTGCCCGAGCGCGTCTGGCAGGAGCTCGAGCGTGCGCTGCGCGAGCCGAGCCCGGAAGTGTTTTTTGACACTTTGCAGGATTGCGGAGCCCTCGCGGTGCTGTTGCCCGAATTGCGCTGGGAAGCTGCCGATCGCGACGCGTTGCGTGCCGTCGTGCCGCTCAGCGGCGATACCAGCGTGCGATTTGCCGCGTTAGGCGCCGGATCGGCGGAGGCTGGGCTCGCGGCCTTATGCGAGCGCCTGCGCGCACCCAATCCGCATCGCGAGCTCGCGCTGTTATGCTTACGCCTGCAGCAGCGCATCGCGGCCGCGAGCGCTCTGGATGGCGCCGGGCTGCTCGAGTTGCTCGAGAGCGCTGATGCTGTGCGTCGCCCCGAGCGTTTTGAGCGCTTGCTGTGCGCCTGCAGGGCTCGAGGTACGGCGCCAGACACTGCGAGCCTGCTGCGCGCCGCGGTCGCGGCGGCCGCCGCGGTCGCACTTCCTCGCGAACGCATGGCGCAGCTCAATGGTCCAGCTATCGCCGCGGCGCTGCGCGCCGCACGCACCGAGCAGCTCACCCGGCTTCAGAGCGAGCGTCGCAGGTCCTGATGCTGGAAGCCGCGCAGCGGCTCGTCAAAATCGCGCGTCAGCGCCATGACCTTGACGTACTCGCCCATCTCGCCTGGCTGCAACAGCACGCGCGCCTCGGCGGCAAGTCGCGCGCGCTCGAGCGCCCCCGGGACCGCGGCGAGCTCGCGCTCGATGCCATTGCCCAGCAGAAACGCCGCCTGCGTGCAGTAGCCCGCGACCGTGAGGCCGGCCGCGACGGCCGCTTCCGCCACACGCGTGAAGTCAACCCAGGCCGTGATGTCCTGCAAGCCCGGATAGCGCAGCGCGTCCTCGTGCACCCGATGTCGATAATGGCAGCGCATCGTGCCTTGATCGCGCTGCGGGTGGTAATACTCGTGCCGGGGCAGCCCATAGTCGATGATGAAGGCTGCGCCGCGCGCGAGCGCCGCGCCGATCGCGGCAATCCAGGGGTCGGCGAGTGTGCAGAGCTCCGAGAGATACTGTTCGGGCCAGGCGCCCGGCACGATGCGCGCGAGCTCGGCGCGCAGCTCAGCCCCGGCGCTGCGATCAGACTCAACGAGCTCGCCCGTCGCGCTCAGGGCGACGCCGCGCTCGTAGAGATTCGCGCCCTCGACGACAAAGCGTTGAAAGGGCAGCGCGTCGGCCACCTCGTTCGCGAGTACGACACCGGCAATCGGTGCCGAAGGCATCGTATCGAGCCAGACGACGCGCCCGGCCAGCGCCGCGGGCAACTCGGCGAGTCGGGCTTGCTGGCGCGCACGCAGATCGGCACTGACTTCCAGGATGCGATAGCGCTCGGGGATCGGCCCGAGCTCGGCCAATGCCTCGAGCACACCGGCGGCCAGTCGGCCTGAACCGGCGCCCAGCTCCAGCACATCGCCGCCCACGACGCGCAGCACCTGCGCGCATTGGCTCGCCACGCAGCGCGCGTACAGACCAGAGATCTCCGGCGCCGTGACAAAATCGCCGCTGTGACCGAATTTCACGCTCCCGGCAGCGTAGTAGCCCAGTCCGGGCGCATACAGCACGATGCGCAGGTATTGCTCGAACCCGAGCCATCCGCCCTGCGCGTGAATCGCGGCCCGCACCGCCTCGATCACCGCCGTCGAATGGCGCAGCTGCTGCGCACTGGGCGCCGGCAGCGTTGAGGATGCCTCATGCCTCGTCATAAGCTGTAGCCATGACTGATCCGCTGCCACTGTCCGGCCAGACGGCGCTCGTCACCGGGGCGGCGCGGCGCGTTGGTGCGCAGATTGCGCGCACGCTGCATGCCGCGGGCGCCAATATCATGATCCACTGTCACCGCTCGCTCGCCGAGGCGCAGCGACTTGCCGCGCAACTCGAGCAGGCGCGTGCCGGCAGCGCGGCCGTGAGCGTGACGGATCTGCGCGACACCGCGGCACTCCCGGGTCTGATCGCCGGCACCTGCGATCGCTTTGGTGCTCTGGATCTGCTGATCAACAATGCCTCGAGCTTTTATCCGACGCCGATAGGGCAGATCACGCTGGCGCAATGGAACGATCTGATCGGCACCAATCTGCAGGCGCCGTTGTTCCTCGCCCAGGCGGCGGCGCCGGAGCTGCGGCGCCGCGGCGGCTCGCTGCTCAACATCGTGGACATTCACGGATTGCGGCCCTTGCGCGAGCACGCGGTGTACAGCACCGCCAAGGCGGGCCTGATCATGCTCACCCGCGCGCTGGCGCGCGAGCTGGCGCCGCAGGTGCGTGTCAATGCGATCGCGCCGGGTGCCGTGCTCTGGCCCGAGCAAGGCCTTGATGAGGCGCGCCGCGATCGGATTCGCGCGCAAACGCCGCTGCAGCGACCCGGGAGCCCCGAGGACATCGCGCGCGCCGTGCTGTTCTTCGCGACCCAAGCGCCGTTCGTGACCGGGCAGGTACTGGCCGTCGACGGCGGCCGCAGTATCGGCTGGTGAGTCAAGGGCGCGAAACCTAAGCTCACAGGGCATTCAGGTCCGGTCCGGTGCGCGTCATGGCGCCCTCGGCCCTGGGGAAAGCCGCCCAGAGCTCACCGATGCTGCGGCCGCTGACCGGATGAGGCCACTGCGGTGCCAGTTCCGCCAGAGGTCCGAGCATATAGATCCGACGCAGCAGGTCCGGACGCGGCAGCGTGTAACCCGGAGCCTCGACAACCAAATCACCGTACAGCAACAGGTCCAGATCGATGGCGCGCGGGCCCCACTTCGGATCATCGCGCGAGCGCCCGCACTGCTCTTCGATCTCATGCAGCACATGCAGCAGCTCGGGTACCGGCAGCTCGGTCGAGAAGCCGGCTACGGCATTGAGGAAATCGGCGCCTTCGAAGCCTGCCGCCGGGTTGCAGTAGCAGGCCGAGAATCGCGCCTCCGGGAAGCGGGCCTTGAGCGCGCGCGCTGCCTCGGGCAAGCGCGTCGCCGGCTCGACGTTACCGCCGATGGCGATGAACACCTGGCTCATCAGAGCCTATCGGCACCGGGCAGCGTCGCCTCTGGCGTAAGGTCCGCGCGCCGGCGCTCGATGCACACGCCGACATCGCGCGAGTGCCGGATCGCTCCGGGCTTGTTGACGGAAACGCGGATCCACTCGAGCGCAAATTCCGCCAGCAGCAGCATCGCCAATCGGTGCGCGAGAGTTTCGACCAGATGAAACTGCGTTTGCGGCAGCCACGCCAATACGCGCCGCGCCACCAGCTTGTAGTCGATCGTGTCTTCGATCTGGTCGCGCCGGGCGGCACGCGCACAATCGCAGGGTAGCTCCAGATCAATCTGCAGCGTCTGCGGCATGCGCCGCTCCCAATCAATGAAACCGATGACGCACTCGGCGGTCAACCCGCGTAAGAAAATGCGATCGCCCTGCGCACGCTCGGCACGCATAGGATCTTCGTGTGCGCCGGCGCCCTGGTCAGCCGGCTCGCGGTGCGGTTCGCTCATGGGGTGGGGACTCGTGCAGCGCAGTCTAACAGCGCCCCCGGGGCTCGCAGCTCCGTAAGCGGCCAGCGCGCGCGCACTTCGATAGCAGTACCCGCGTGCTCCCCGGCGCGCAGCCGATACAGGCCGGCCATCGCAATCATGGCCGCGTTGTCGGTGCAGAACTGCGGCCGCGGGTAGTACACGCGCGCGCCGGCGGCGTCGGCCTCGCGCGTGAGCCGCGCGCGCAGCTCACGATTCGCGCCCACGCCGCCCGAGACCACCAGCGCGCGATGTCCCGTATGCGCCAGCGCTCGCAACGCCTTGGCGCACAGCGTCGCGACGATCGCGTCCTGAACAGCAAAGGCCACATCGGCCAGTGCCTGCCTGGACAAAGGCGCTGCGCGCACGGCCAGCATGACGGCGGTCTTCAGACCTGAGAAGCTGAATTCGAAGCCCGGCCGATCGAGCATGGGGCGCGGAAACTCATAATCGCCAGCTCGTCCGGACGCGGCCAGCTGCGCGAGCTCCGGACCACCGGGATAGGGCAGGCCGAGTAGTTTTGCGGTCTTATCGAACGCCTCGCCAGCCGCATCGTCGCGCGTCTGGCCAAGAATCCGGTATTCCCCAACGCCCTGCACATCGATGAGCATCGTGTGGCCGCCGGAAACCAGCAGCGCGACGTGTGGAAAAGGCGGCGCAGGTGTCTCAAGCAACGGCGCGAGCAGATGGCCCTCGAGATGATGCACGCCGATGGCCGGTACGCCCCAACCGAAGCTCAGTGCGCGCGCAAACGCGGCGCCCGTAAGCAGCGCTCCGATGAGTCCCGGACCCGCGGTGTAAGCCACGCCGTCGATTTGCCCGTGCGCCTGAGCCTGCTCCAGTGCAGTGCGCAGCAACAGCGGCAAGCGACGCACGTGATCGCGCGCGGCCAGTTCAGGCACCACGCCGCCGAAAGCCCGGTGCAGATCAATCTGGCTCCAGAGCTCGTGCGCGAGCAATCCTCGACGCTCATCGAGCACCGCGATGGCGCTTTCATCACAGGAGGTCTCAACGGCCAGAATGCGCATGACGGCGCGCAGTATCACCGGCGCGCAGATCCGCGCAAGGGCACGAGGCGGGCGACGCGGGGCATTTTGCCTTTTGCCCCGACTGTCATTAGAATCGCGGCCCGAAGTCAAGCGCCAGACGGCAAAAAGCTTTTGTTAATCAAGAGGTTGTGATTCAGATGCCGAGCGTTCGCGTACGTGAGAATGAATATTTTGACGCTGCACTGCGGCGCTTCAAGCGAGCCTGCGAGAAGGCGGGCGTGCTTGCGGAGCTGCGACGGCGCGAATTTTACGAAAAGCCTACCCAAGAACGGAAACGCAAGAAGGCGGCAGCCGTAAAGCGGCACATGAAGCGCGTGTCGCGCGACTTCGTACGCCCGGCGCGCTGATACGCGCCGCATTGACCGCACCGCTCACGGCGCCGATGCCACCATGAGCCTCAGAGAGCGCCTGCAGGAAGACATGAAGACGGCCATGCGGGCCGGGCAGAAGGAGCGCCTCGGAACCATCCGGCTGATCCTCGCGGCCGTCAAGCAGCGCGAAGTCGATGAGCGCATCACGCTCGATGATTCCCAGGTGATAGCGGCGCTGGAGAAAATGGGCAAGCAGCGGCGCGAGTCGATCGCCCAGTTCGAGAGCGGCGGGCGCAGCGATCTCGTGGCGAAAGAAACCGCCGAGCTGGCGATCATCACTGCATACTTGCCCACGCAACTCAGCGATGCTGAGCTCGAGGCATTGATCCAGGCGGCCATCAAGCAGACCGGCGCCGCCACGGTCAAGGACATGGGCCGTGTCATGAGTGTCATCAAGAGCCAGGCACAGGGCCGCGCCGACATGGCGGCAGTCGGGGCACGCATCAAGGCGCGGCTCTCGGCGTCCTGACCGGGCGCACGCCCGATGTCCGGCCGCATTCCGCAAAGCTTCATCGATGAGCTCATCGCGCGCGCCGATATCGTCGAGATCGTCGGCAGCCGCGTCGCGCTAAAGAAAGCCGGGCGCGAATTCAAGGCCTGCTGCCCGTTTCATGATGAGAAGACCCCATCATTCTGGGTGAGCCCGGACAAGCAGTTTTATCATTGCTTTGGCTGCGGCGCGCATGGGACGGCGCTGGGTTTTCTGATGCAGTTTGATCACTTGCCGTTTCCGGAGGCGGTCGAGGATCTGGCTGGCCGATTGGGACTGACGGTGCCGCACGAGGGTAAGGCGGCCAGCGCGGCCATCGACGATCATGCGCCGCTCTACGCGATGCTCAGTCGCGTCGCCGAGTTCTATGCGGCCAATCTGCGCAACGACGCGCGCGCGAGCGGGTACGCGGCCTCGCGCGGACTGGCGAGCGCGAGCCTCGAGCGCTTTCAGATCGGTTACGCGAGCGATGCCTGGAGCGAGCTGCTCAACCGCTTCGGCGACACGGCCGAGCATCGGCGAGCGCTGGCCGCGACGGGCCTGATCATCGAGCGTGAGCGCACCGGCGGCGCCGAGGGCTATTACGACCGTTTTCGCGATCGACTGATGTTTCCGATCCGCGATACGCGCGGTCGGGTGATTGCCTTTGGCGGCAGAGTCATCGAGCGCGGCGAGCCCAAGTACCTCAATTCTCCAGAGAGCGAGCTATTTCATAAGAGTAAGGAACTCTATGGGCTGTATGAAGCGCGGCTGGCGCGACAGAGCCTCAAGCGTCTGCTGGTGGTCGAGGGATACATGGACACGGTGCGACTGCATCAGGAATCGCTGAGTTATGCGGTCGCCACGCTGGGCACGGCGACCACGGCCGAACATGTGCGCCGGGCGTTTCGTCTGGTCAGCGAGATTGTGTTTTGCTTCGATGGCGATCGCGCGGGCCGGGCGGCGGCCTGGCGCGCGCTGCTCAATGTGCTGCCCGAGGCGCGGGCGGGTCGGGAGATCCGCTTCATGTTCTTGCCCGAGGGCCAGGATCCGGATTCTCTCGTCGGCCTCGAGGGGGGCACCGCGTTCGAGGCGCGCGTGGGTGTGGCGCTGCCATTGTCCGAATACCTGGTCGCACAGCTGTGCGGCGAGGCGGATATCAGTCACGCCGATGGTAAGGCCCGCTTCGTCGCCCTGGCGCAGCCATTGCTCGAAAAAGTCGCCCCTGGTGTCTACCGCGAGCTGCTCATTGAGCGGCTCGCCGCAGCCATCGGCACGCCGAGCGCACGGCTGCAGCAATGGCTCGCCGGAGCGCAGGTTGCCGCAGCCCCAGCGCGAGCGGCGCGCGAGCTCACAGGGGCCAGCGCGCCAGTGAGCGCCGGTGTGCGCGCCGGGCGTGGCAGCCTGATCACGCAGGCGATCACGTTGTTATTGCATTGTCCGGCCGCGGCAGAGGCGGTAACGCCGGCGCAGCGCCGCTCGCTGGCGCAGCTGCCGCATGCGGGCGTTGCGGTGCTCAGCGAGCTGCTCGAGGAGCACGCCGCCCGGCCCGCGCGCAACATGGCGCAAACTCTGGAGCGCTGGCGCGAGCGTCCCGAGTACCGACGGCTGTGCGAACTGGCGGCCAGCGAGCCTTTAGTCGCCGAGGCGCAGGCCGCGGGGCGGGAGCTTACGCAAGCGGTAGAGCGGCTGCTCGACGCGCAATTGCGCGTCGGCCGGCTCGAAGTGCTGATCGAAAAGGCTCGCGTGCAGACGCTCGATGAGGCTGAAAAGCTGGAACTTCAGACGCTCGCCGCCGGTCCGAGCAAGACCGAAAGCGCGGCCCGCGGCAGTTGAATAGTCCGGCTCCAGCCCGCTACGGTTAAATTGCCGGTGCCATGACTTGAAATCTGGAGGCATCGCAACAAAATCAGGTATAATGCCGAATTCCCATGAGCGCGCCTAACACCCCCATCCTCTCGTCAGCATGCGACGGGATGTGGTCTTGTCGTTAAGTTCCGCCCCCGAACAGCCCCCCGCGAAGACGCCATGACACGTAAGCCAAAACCAGCCTCCTTGACCCGCAAAACCCAGGCCCGTCAGGCAGCCAGTGCACGGCGCAAGAGCGCCCCGGCGCCCGCCGCGCGCGCAAGCGCTGCAGCGGCGAAGTCTGCCGACGCCCACGGCGCGCATAAGAAGGCGGCCATTGCCGCCCGGCCGGCGGTGGCTGTGAAGCCCACGGCTGGGCTCAAACCGGCCGCTGCGCTCAAGGCCGCCCCCAGTGACAAGCCGACGGACAAGGCGCACGACAAGTCCGCCCATGCCGGGCATAAGCATGCTGCCGCGAGCCCAGCTGCCGCTGCGGCGGAGCCGCGGCGTGGGCAGCGTCTACCCGAGGACCGACAGTCGCAGCTCAAGCTGCTGATTGCCCGCGGCAAGGAGCAGGGCTACCTGACCTACGCTCAGGTCAACGATCACCTGCCGGCCGAGATCGTCGATCCCGAGCAGATCGAAGGCATCGTCAACACGATCAACGATATGGGCATTCCGGTGTATGAAAAAGCACCGGATACCGAATCATTGCTCGCGAGCGAGCCGCCCTCTGCCGCGGACGATGAGGCGATCGAGGAAGCTGCGGCCGCGCTGGCGGCGCTGGATGCCGAGCTGGGTCGCACGACCGATCCGGTGCGCATGTACATGCGCGAAATGGGTACGGTCGAACTGCTCACGCGTGAGGGCGAGATCCGCATCGCCAAGCGCATCGAGGAAGGTCTGGACGCCGTGCGCGTTGCGCTCGGCAAATACCCGGCCACCTTCGAGCACCTGCTGCGCACCTACGAGTTGGTCAAAGTCGGCCAGGCGCGATTGATCGACCTCGTAGTGGGCTTCATCGATCCGAACGCGCCCGACGTCATCGCACAGCCGCAGAATCCGACCAAGATCGAGCTCGAGACCGATGCGGCGGACAAAGAGGAGGACGCCGAGGACGGCGACGAGGGTGAGGAGGAGGCGATCGATACCGGGCCGGATCCCGAGGAAGTCGCGCGCCGCATGGCCTCGATCGGCAAACTGCTGCAGCAGGCGCTGGCCTCGATCGCCAAGCACGGCGCCGATGATCCCAAGACGCAGAAACTGCGCAAGCGCCTCGCCGGTGAATTCCTGGAGCTCAAGCTCTCCCCGCGCATGTTCGACGCGCTGACCGATCAGTTGCGCTCGCATATCAGCGAGGTCCGGCAGATCGAGAAGGAAATCATGGTCATCGCCGTGCGCGACGCCGGCATGCCGCGCAAGGACTTCATTGCCACGTTTCCGAAGAACGAGACCAGCGCGCGCTGGCTGTCCAGGCACGTGAAGGCCGGCAAGAAGTATTCCGCGCCGCTGGCGCGGCTCAAGGAAGAGATCGAGCGCCGGCAGCGCAAGCTCATGCAGCTCGAGGAGCTCTATCACCTGTCGGTCAACGACATCAAGGAGATCAACCGCGAGGTCTCGATCGGCGAGGCCAAGGCGCGTCGCGCCAAGAAGGAGATGGTCGAGGCCAACCTGCGGCTCGTGATCTCCATTGCGAAGAAGTACACCAACCGCGGACTGCAATTCCTCGACCTGATCCAGGAAGGCAACATTGGTCTGATGAAGGCCGTGGATAAGTTCGAGTATCGTCGCGGCTACAAATTCTCAACCTATGCGACCTGGTGGATCCGTCAGGCCATTACGCGCTCCATCGCCGATCAGGCGCGCACGATCCGCATCCCGGTCCACATGATCGAGACGATCAACAAGCTCAACCGTATCTCACGGCAGATGCTGCAGGAAATGGGTCGTGAGCCGACGCCCGAAGAGCTCGCGGTGCGCATGGAGATGCCCGAAGACAAGGTGCGCAAGGTTCTCAAGATTGCGAAAGAACCGATTTCCATGGAGACCCCGATCGGTGATGACGAGGATTCGCATCTGGGGGATTTCATCGAGGATCAGTCGGTAGCCTCGCCCATTGATCAGGCGACCATGGAGTCGCTGCGCGAGACCACGCATGCGGTGCTGGCGCAGCTTACGCCGCGTGAAGCCAAGGTATTGCGCATGCGCTTCGGCATCGACCTGAATACCGATCACACGCTCGAGGAAGTCGGTAAGCAATTCGACGTGACGCGCGAGCGTATCCGGCAGATCGAGGCCAAGGCGCTGCGCAAATTGCGCCATCCGAGCCGCAGCGAGCAGTTGCGCAGCTTCCTGATGGACGATTGACGGCGCGGGAATATCCCGCGCTGTTCGCCTAAGGCGACCAGTACACCGATACCGGCACGTTCTGTTGCTGCAGCAACGCTCGCACCGGCATTTCAGTCGCCGCTCCGTGCACGCGTGCGCGCTGCAGCGTGTCCCATTTCGCCTTGCCCTCGATCAGCAGCACTATCTGGCGCGAGTCGAGCAGCGCGCGCAGATTCAGACTGATGCGCGCATGCGGCGCGACCGGCGCGTGCATCGCCACACATCCGGGAGGCTGCGACAGATCCAGCGCCGCCGGCAATCCGGGCGAGTCCGGGAACAGCGAGGCGACATGGCCGTCATCGCCCATGCCGAGCAGCATCAGGTCGAACGGTCGCGGAATCTCGGCCACGTTCGACCAGCTCGCGCTCGCCGCCGTCTGCACATCCGTACCCGCACTCTTCAAGCCGACGAACTGAGCGCTCGCGGCCGCCTGGCGCAGTAGATGTGTCCGTACCAGCGCCTCGTTGCTCGAGGCACTGGTGACATCGACCCAGCGCTCATCGGTCAAAGTGATCCAGACACTATCCCAATCGAGCGTCGCACTCGAGAGCCGCTCGAACAGCGCAATGGGGGTGTGACCGCCCGGCACCGCGAGGCTCGCCCCGCGGCCGGCCGCAAGCCCGCTCTGCAGCGCCTCTGCAATCCGCGCCGCCAGCGCCTGCGTCAGCGTCGCGGCCTGCGCGAAGCGATGCTCGTGAATATCGTAGTGCACCTTTGACATGGCCGGATTCTATGCCAGCAGGCGCAGTCCCAGCGACAGCGCGCCGATGACGCCGCTGCGCTCGCCGAGCTCCGGCGCCACGATGTACTGCTGCAGATCGCCACGCAGCAGCGCCAGTGGCAGATAGCCATTGAGCCAGGCCCGAGCGCTGGCGCGCACATGGGGCAACAATGCGCCGCCGGTCATGACGCCGCCGCCGAGCACGATTCGTTCGCACGAGAGCATCAGCGCCAGGTTGGACATGAGCTGGCCGAGATAGTGAGCGATGATGCTCCAGGCCTCATGCTCGGCACTGAGGGCATTGAGCTGCACGCCCCAGCGCTCGAGTATGGCGGGCCCACAGACCATGCCCTCGAGGCAGTCGCCGTGAAACGGGCACACGCCGGGGAACTGCTGATCGCGCTGGTCCCGACGCACACTGATGTGTCCCATCTCGGGATGCATGAGGCCGCGCAATGGGCGCCCTGCGATCACGGCACCGGCGCCCACGCCGGTGCCGACCGTAACGTAGACCAATGAGCGCAGGCCGCGGCCGGCACCGCGCTCACATCCGTATCGATCGCGACCGGCTTGCCGAATCGGCGCTGCAACGGGCCAATCAAATCAGCATGGTTCCAGCCTGGCTTCGGGGTCGAGAGGATATGGCCGTAGCTCGCGGAATTCGGGTCAAGGTCAAGCGGGCCGAAGGCGCCAATGCCGAACGCATCGATGGCACCGTGAGTGAGCTGGCTGTGCTCAAAGAACGCGAGCACGTCGCGCAGCGTGGAGGCGGGCTCACGCGTTTCGATGCGCTGCGAGACCAGGATCTGCTCGCAGCCGCGAGCCAACGCACATTGAAACTTGGTGCCACCCGCGTCGATAGCGCCCAGCAGCGGAGCGTTCATCGGCTCAGTATATAGAGTGCCAGCAGCACGTTGGCCGCGCGCCGCGCGCCGGCACTGGCACGCGCTCGCACGCTGGCTGGCATTGCACTTCTCTCTAATTAATAGTGAGATTAAATGTTGTTAACTAATGATTGGACGGCGCCGGAAGCCGGTTAACTATGGAACAAGACACACGCGAGAACCCGAGCGGCCGGTAGAATTTACCGACCCAGCGCCGCAGGGTATTGCCCGCAGGGTATTAAATGGGTACAGCATGAACGCCCCGATTCCTGAGTACGAGCTTGAGACTGCCCGTCCCGCCGCAAGGCCGCGCTCACCATTAAAGAAGCTGTTGTGGGTGCTCGGGGCGATTGTGCTCGTCGTGCTGCTGGTGCTTGGGCTGCGTTATCGCGCGAGCACGACGGCCACCCCCGGCGGCCGCTTCGGTGCCGCGGGCGGTCCGCTGACGGTTGGCGTTGCCAAGGTGACGGTCGGCGATATACCGATCACCGTCAACGCGCTGGGCACCGTGACGCCGCTCGCGACCGTGACGGTGCATCCGCAGATCAACGGACCGCTGGTCAAGATCGCGTTCACCGAGGGGCAGATCGTCAAGGCCGGTGACCTGCTCGCACTGATCGATCCGCGCCCGTTTCAGGCCGCACTCGATCAGGCACAGGGACAGCTCAAGCACGACCAGGCATTGCTCGCCAATGCCAAGATCGATCTGCAGCGCTACAAAACGCTGCTGGCACAAGAGTCGGTCTCCGATCAGACCTATGCGACGCAGGTGTCACTCGTCGAGCAGGATGAGGCCACGGTTGCCTACGATCAGGCCGCGGTCGAGACCGCACGGCTCAATCTGAGCTATACGCGCATCACCTCGCCGGTGACCGGCCGCGTCGGCCTGCGCCAGGTCGATATCGGCAATTTGCTGCAAGCCATCAGCAGTACCGTGGTCATCGTGACGCAGATGCAGCCGATGTCGGTGCTGTTCACGGTGCCGGAGGACAACGTCAACGATGTACTGGATCATTTGCATCGCGGTGAGAAGCTGACCGTAGAGGCCTACGATCGCAGTCTCACCAACAAGATCGCAACCGGTACGCTGACGAATTCAGATAACGAGATCGACACCACTACCGGCACGCTCAAGTTGCGTGCGCTGTTCGATAATTCGAAGCTCGAGCTGTTTCCGAACCAGTTCGTCAACGCGCATCTGATTCTCGAGACCCTGCACGATCAGACCGTGGTGTCGGGCGCCGGGGTACAGACCGGTGCTCAGGGTAGCTATGTCTACGTCGTCAACGCCGATAGCACCGTGAGCATGCGCTCCGTGGTGACGGGGCCGACCGCCGGCGATCTGATCTCGATCACCAAGGGCCTGACAGCCGGCCAGACCGTCGTGATCGATGGGGCCGATCAACTGCGCGATGGCGCCAAGGTCGTCGTGCCGCAGGGCGGTGCCGTCGCCGGCGCGAACGGCGGCGCTGCGCGGCCGCATCGCGATGGCAGCGGCGGCGCTTACTCGGGCCAACATCGTCAGCGTTCCTCGGGCAGCAGCAGCGGCAGTGATTCGGGCGCAACCCCGGAGGCGAGCGGCCGACCCGGCGCTGCACCGAGCGCCGGCAATCCGGCTCCCTGAGCGCGAGCGCGGCTAGCCCGCAACGAGCCAGTCATGAATCCGTCGCGCCCATACATACTGCGTCCCGTAGCCACGTCGCTGCTGATGGCCGCGATCCTGATCGTGGGAGCCATCGGCTATCTGTTCCTGCCGCTCTCGGCTTTGCCAGAAGTCGATTACCCGACCATCCAGATCCAGACCTTCCTGCCAGGGGCCAGTCCCGAGGTCATGACCTCGACCGTGACCGCACCGCTCGAGCGTCAGTTGGGTCAGATGCCGGGACTCAAGGAAATGTCCTCGCGCAGCTCGGCTGGTGCCTCGGTGCTGACCTTGCAGTTCGACCTGAGCCTGAACATCGATATCGCCGAGCAGGAAGTGCAGGCGGCCATCAATGCCGCCAGTAATCTGCTGCCTAGCTCGCTGCCCGCGCCGCCCATCTACGCCAAGGTCAACCCGGCTGACGCGCCGATCATGACGCTGGCGGTGACTTCGACCTCGATGCCGCTCACCGCGGTCGAGGACCTCTCCGATACGCGCATCGCGCAGAAGATCTCGCAGCTGGGCGGCGTCGGCCTGGTCAGCATCAACGGCGCGCAGCGCCCCGCGGTGCGCATCCAGGCGAATCTGCAGGCGCTCGCGGCCTATGGCATGAACATCGATGATCTGCGCACGACCATCAGCAACGCCAACACGGATGCACCCAAGGGCAGTTTCGACGGCGCGGCGCGCGCCTATTCGATCGACGCCAACGATCAGATTGCCGATGCGCAGCAGTACCGCGACATCATCGTCGCCTACAACGCCACCACCGGCGCGCCGGTGAAGCTGTCAGACGTTGCGACCGTGGCGCAGAGCGCCGAGAACAACAAGCTCGGCAGCTGGATGAACACGACGCCGGCCATTCTGCTCAACGTGCAGCGCCAGCCCGGCGCCAACGTGATTGCCGTGGTCGATCAGATCCGCAAGTTATTGCCGACCATCCGCTCCTCGCTGCCGAGCAATGTCGACGTGACGGTGCTGACCGATCGGACCAATACGATCCGCGCTTCCGTGAATGACGTGCAATTCGAATTGTCGCTGGCGGTCGCGCTGGTGGTACTGGTGATATTCCTGTTCCTGCGCAGCGTGCCGGCGACGATCATCCCGAGCCTGTCGGTGCCACTGTCGCTGATCGGTACGTTCGCCGCGATGTATCTGTGCGGCTTCAGCCTCAACAATCTGTCGCTGATGGCGCTCACGATCGCCTCGGGGTTCGTGGTCGATGACGCCATCGTGATGATCGAGAACATATCCCGCTATATAGAGAAGGGCGAAAAGCCGCTGGCGGCGGCGCTCAAGGGCTCGGAAGAGATCGGCTTCACGATCGTATCGCTGACCGTATCCCTGATCGCGGTGCTGATCCCGCTATTGTTCATGCGCGAAGTGGTCGGGCGCCTGTTCCGCGAATTTGCGATCACGCTTGCGATCTCCATTCTGATTTCGGCGGTGGTATCGCTGACGCTGGTGCCGATGCTGTGCGCGAAGATGCTGCGGGCGCACAGCCCCGGAACGGTGCGCCGCCAAAGCGCGATCGCGCTCAAGGCCGAGCAATGGTTCAACCGGCTCATCGCACGGTACGATCGCGTGCTCACGCGCGTGCTCGACCACCAGACCCTGGTGCTGTGGGTCGCCACGGGCACCGTTGTGCTCACGGTTGCCCTCTACATGATGATCCCGAAGGGATTCTTTCCGGAACAGGACACCGGAATTCTGCAAGGCATGACCGCGGCGGACCCGAAAATCTCATTTGATGCGATGGTGCAGCGCCAGCAGGGCCTGGCGGACATCATCCGCCGCGACGTGGACGTCGAGAGCAACGCGGCGCGGCAGGTCAGCGGCATCTCGCTCGCGCTGCAGCCGGTGCAGGACCTCACGATCGACTCGACCGTCGGGCGCGCGCAATACCAGTTCATACTGCAGGCCGCCGGCAGCTCGATCCTGCGGCCCTGGATACCGCGTTTGGTCGATCGGCTGCAGCGCGCGCCGCAGCTCGCCAATGTGTCGACCAATTTCAACGACTACGGCCTGACCGCGCAGATCGATATCGATCGCGACACCGCCGCGCGATTCGGCGTGACTGCGGCCACGATCGACAACGCGCTGTACGACGCCTTCGGCCAGCGCATCATCTCCACGATCTACGCCCAGTCGAACGAATACCGCGTGATCATGGAGGCCGATCCGAGACTGCAAGCCACGATCGACTCGCTCAACGACATCTACGTGCCTTCGGCCGGCGGCGGTCAGGTGCCCTTGGGCTCGATCGCACATGTGAGCGTACAGAGCGCGCCGCTGGAGATCGATCACCTGGGTCAATTTCCCGCAGCGCTATTCTCATTCGACGTCGCCCCGAACGCCTCGCTCGAGACTGCCGTGGATGCGATCCGAGCCGCGGAGCGGCAGATCAATCTGCCGATCAGCATTTCCACGACCTTCGAAGGCGCCGCGCTGGCGTTTCAGTCATCGCTGCGCAATGAGGTATTTTTGATCCTGGCCGCCATCGTGACGGTCTACATCGTGCTCGGCGTGCTGTATGAGAGCTACATCCACCCGCTCACGATTCTCTCGACACTGCCCTCAGCCGGAATCGGTGCACTCCTGGCGCTCATGATCGCCGGCCTGGATCTGAACATCATCTCGATCATCGGCATCATTCTGCTGATCGGCATCGTCAAGAAGAATGCGATCATGATGATCGATTTCGCGCTC
>JBEKWD010000003.1:0-20954 GCA_049513435.1 Steroidobacteraceae bacterium
ATAGTCATCAAAGCTGCTGATGGTCGTGGGCAGGTTGATCGGCCCCTTGAGGGTACGGCCGACGAAGGCGGTCACGGCGGTGCCGGCGCGCTCGATGGGCGGCTGCGGCTGCGGCAGTCGCTCCGTATCTAAATCGTAATAGAGCGGCTCGGGCACGCCGTATCCTTGAGCTCCCGGTCGCGATATGAACACAGTTCCATCAATTCGGCTGCCCGGCTTGCGGCTGCTCGCGCCGCTGTTGCGCCGCGCGCGCCTCTTGTTCCTCGGCGCCGCGGCGCGCTTCCTCCTGTTTGCGCGCGATCTCGGCCAGCATGAGCTGCAGCCACTCGCTCAGCGGGGCCACGAGCGGCCTCAACCGCGCGGCGCGTGCGGGGCGGGGGCCGGAACGACGGCGGCGGGCTCACGCTCGGATAGGAGCTGCTCGGCGCTCTTACCATCGGTCCCGGTATCATCCAGGCCATTCCAATTGGCGCCATCGGGAATGCGGTTCTGCACGGTCGGGGCTGCGGCCAGTACGCTATCGACGCTACCACCCTCGCCGGAGACGGGCACGGTTATGCCGCGTGGAGATTGCGTGATCGCGCCGACACTGTCCCAGTCGATGGCGCTGCCGTTGCTCTGCAACGCGGCCTGGATATTCGGGGCCACGGCGCGAGTGAGCAGCTTCTTCTGGGCCTTGTCCCAATTGCGCTTATCGTCTTCGAGCACCGTATAGGCCTGCAGATATAGGTTGCCCTCATGCCAACCGAACACGAAGGGCTGATTGACTACGCGTACCGGGGTGCCATCGGGAACCATCTCATATAATTTCTCGATATCCTCGGGATAGAGCCGGACACAGCCGTGACTCGAGCGCAAGCCCACGCCGTAGGGCTTGTTGGTGCCATGGATCAGGTAGCTGCGCCAGCCGAGCGTGAACTCGTACTTGCCGAGCGGGTTGTCGGGGCCCGGCATGACTACCGCAGGCAAGTCCTCACCGTTGTCATTGAGATGATCGCGCCGTAATGCCACTGAAGGCCGCCAAATGGGATCCTTCTTGTGGCCCACGACGTGGGTAACACCCTGGGGCGTCGACCAGCCCATCTTGCCGATGCCGATCGGGTGCGTGTAGACGCGTTGCGGCTCACCCTTGCGATGCGCTGGATAGTAAAACAGGCGCATGGCCGCAACGTTGATGACGATGCCCTCGTGCGGGGCGTTGGGCAGCACGAAGCGAGTGGGTAGCACGATATGGCGGCCCTCACCGGGCAGCCAGGGATCCACGCCGGGATTGGCACGCACGATCTCCTCGTAACCGACGTTGAAGCGTCGCGCGATGTCCGGCAGCGTATCTTGCTGCGAGGCAGTGGTGATCTGCACCTCGCCGACGACGCCGTCTTCAGCATCGCTGAGCTCGAACTCGTGTGTATCAACCGGTGCCGGCAACGCTACCGCGATCGGGGGGGTCGGCACCGCCGGAGCGCTCGGTTGCGGGATCACGACCGCATGTGATCCGATCAAAGCACAGCCTGCAAGCAGCGCCGTCAGCGCACAGGGCGCTGCGGCGAGCATCGATCGGCGTTGAAAAATAGCATTCACACCAGACATTCTAGATGAGTATCGGTTGATTGGGCAGTTCGTCACCCGAAGAGCGCGCGGCCGGAAAATGCTGTGCCAGCAGCCGCGCGACGCCCGCAACAGCCGCGCGCGAGCCCTCCACATAACGGCCGGCGCGATAATGGGTCTCTACCTCGCGACACACCTGTTCCCATTCCTCCGGGCTCACGCGCTCATTGATGCCGCGATCGGCCACGATTTCCACAGCCCGATCGGCCAATAGCACGTAGATGAGCACGCCGTTGTTGGCGTGTGTGTCCCACATGTGCAGGCGCGCGAACATCTCGAGCGCACGCGCTCGCGCGCTGACATCGTGCCAGAGGGCGTGCCATGGCAGCGCGGTCTCGACGACAAAGCGAATCTCGCCACCGTGCTGCGATTCAGCGAGCGTGATCGCCGCTTCGATCTGCGAGCGCACCTGCGCCGAGAACAGCGTACGCGTGCGTCGCGCACTGCCAGTCAGATGTCGAATCAGGCGCGTCAGTCGCATTACCAGCGTCCCGAGGCGCCGCCGCCGCCAAAGCCACCACCACCGCCCCCAAAGCCACCCCCGCCGCCAAAGCCGCCGCCGCCAAAGCCCCCCAAACCGCCGCCCAGGCCACCGGAAGTCCACATGCCGCCGCTCATACCCAGGAACAGTGCCGCGACAAATGCCAGAGCGCCTGCCCCGATCGCCAGTGCGATCCCCTGCGTGAGCAGGAACACCAACAGCCCCGCGCCGCCGGCGCTGACTGCGGCTCCCAGCGTGCGGCCAAACAGCGCGCGCATGACGCTGGATAAAATCAGGAAGCCGAAGATCGCGAATGGCACGATATTTCTGCGTTGCGCACCGACGCTCTGCCAGGTACGGTCCGGCGGCGGCAGCGCCTCGCCGTCGATCAATCGCATCATCTGATCCAGACCGGAGCTGATCGCCGCGTAGTACTGGCCCTGGCGCAGCAACGGCACCATCGTGTCCTGAATGATGCGGTTGGAGGCCGCATCGGTCAGCACGCCTTCCAGGCCATAGCCGTTCTCGATACGCAGCGCATGATCGTTCTTGGCGATGATCAGCAGCGCGCCGTCATCGACCTTCTTGCGTCCGAGCTTCCAGGCCTCCACGACCCTGATCGAGTACTGCTCGATCTGTTCGGGCTGCGTGCTCGGCACCAGCAGGAGCGCGATCTGAGCGCCCTTGCGCGCCTCAAAGTCAGCCAGCTTCTGCTCCAGCTCGGCCTGCTGTGCGGCCGTGAGCGTGCCGGTCAGGTCAGTGACGCGCGCCTCGAGTTTCGGAATGGGCTGTAGAGCCTGTGCGCAGCACAGATCCAGGCCACCGCCCAGGATCAGCGCCGCCAGAGCGAAGCGCAGGCGCACGGATGCTGCTGCGATGAGTCCCTAATGCGCGGGCGCGGCCGAGCCCGGCGCTGCGCTCGCAGCAGCTGGTGCGGTGCTGAAATCCACGGTCGGCGGGCGCGCGATCTCAGCTTCGTTCTGCACGGAGAAATTCTGTTTCAGCGGATATTTGAACATCGTGGCGGTCAGATTGGTCGGGAACGAGCGCACCAGGACATTGTAATCCTGCACGGTCTGGATGTAGCGGTTACGCGCCACCGTGATGCGGTTCTCCGTGCCTTCGAGCTGTGACTGCAGATCGCGGAAGTTCGCATCTGACTTGAGCTGCGGGTAGCTCTCGCTGACGGCGATGAGACTCTTGAGTGCCTGCGTCAATTGACCCTGGGCGGCCTCGAATTTCTGGAACGCCTGCGGATCATTCACCAGCTCCGGCGTGGCCTGAATGGTACCCACGCGAGCACGCGCCTCGGTGACATCGATGAATACCTTTTGCTCCTGAGCAGCAAAACCCTTGACCGTGTTGACGAGATTGGGCACCAGGTCAGCGCGTCGTTGATACTGATTGACCACCTCGGACCAGGCCGCCTTGACCGCCTCATCCTGCTGCTGGAAGCGGTTATAGCCGCAGCCACCGGCCAGCAGGGCACAGCCCATGGCGAGCCAAACCTTGAACATGCGCATGATCTTAGGCCTCCTCGATAGATGTGTTCCGCGCACGCGGCGCGTTATGCGATCTTCACACGTTCCACAGCGCGGTGGTACCGTTGATCGGCGCCATGGGACGTTTTCGACTGCCGGCTCAGCCCGGCTCGCAGTACATCACGCCGGCCGGGGCTGCGCGCCTGCGCGCCGAACTCGATGAGCTCTGGCGCCGCGAGCGCCCGCAGCTGACTGCGGCCGTGGCCGCCGCCGCCGCTCAGGGTGATCGCTCGGAGAATGCCGAATATATTTACGGCAAGCGCCGGCTGCGTGAAATTGACCGGCGGGTGCGCTTCCTACGGGCGCGACTGGCTGGCATGACCATCGTCAGTGAGGCACCGCGCGATCACGGCCGCGTCTATTTTGGGGCACTCGTGACACTCGAGGCCATCGAGGGCGCGCGCTACCGCTATCGCATCGTTGGGCCCGACGAATTTGACATGGACCCCGCCTACATCAGCATGGACTCGCCCCTGGGTAAGGCCCTGCTGGGTAAACGTTTGGACGATGAGGTCGTGCTGCAGCTCGAGCGCGGCACGCAGTCCTATCGCATCATCGCAATCGACTACCCCTAAAGGCCAGGAGCCTCAGCCTTCAGCTCACGCGCACATTCTTGAACTGCCAGGGATCACTCTTATCCAGATCCTCGGGGAAGAGGCGTTCCCGATCGCTCATTGGCGTCCAGTCGGTGTATTGACCCACGACCGGCCCGAGATAGGGCAAGCAAATCTGCAATATGCGGCGAAAGTCGATCTCGTCGGGCTCGGTGATGCCGTTGTTTGGATTCTCGATCGCCCAGACCAGTCCCGCGAGCACCGCCACGGTGACCTGCAGGCTCGTGGCGCTGTTGAACGGGGCCAAGCGGCGCGCCTCATCGATCGACAGCTGCGAGCCGAACCAGTAGGCATTTTTCTTGTGGCCGGCGAGCAGCACGCCCAGTTCATCGATGCCTTTGGTGATGTCATCGCCGAGGATGCGCTTGCGGTCCTGAATCTGGTAGTTGCGACCGCAGAATTCGTGCACCGACAGCACCGCCGCATCGCAGGGGTGATAGCTGTATTGCACGGTGGGCCGATACAGCACCTGCGCATCCTTGCGCAGCGTCAGATAGTCGGCAATCGAGATCGATTCGCCGTGGGTGATCAGGAATCCATGATATGGACCGTGTAGCGGCGTCCAGCTGCGCACGCGCGTCGCCACGCCAGGCTGTGACAAGTAGATCGCCGCACCGCCGCCAAAATCAAAGCGCCGGCCGTCGCGCGGGAAATTGTGCTCGTGCGAGCCCCAGCCGAGCTCCGCGGGTTGCGAGCCCTCGGCCACGAAGCCATCGACCGACCAGGTGTTGACGAACTCGTTGGGCTCCTTGGCAATCGAGGACACCTGCGTATCGCGCTCAGCAACGTGAATGACCCTCACGCCGAGGCGCTGCGCGAGCTCGCCCCATTCGGTGCGGCTCACCGGTACGCTGTCCTGCACGCCCGTGTCTTTTGCGATATTGAGCAGAGCCTGCTTGAGCAGATGCGAGACCAGGCCCGGATTCGCCCCGTGGGTCAGCACCGCGGTCGGCGCGCGCGTGCCGGCGGCACGCAGTCCCAGTGCCTCCTCGCGCAACGCGTAATTCGTGCGCTTGGCTGCCGGCAGCGTCGGGTCCGTGTAGCCGCCAGGCCAGGGCTCGGTGCAGGTATCCAGATACATTGCGCCCTTCTCCCAACAATAGCGGATCAGGGCCACGCTCGAGACGTCGACCGAGACATTGAGCAGAAAGTCCCCGCGGCCAAGCACTGGATCCAGAATGCGCCTGAAATTCTCGCGTGTGAGCGCCTGGCGCACGAATTTGATGCCATAGCGTGCGGCTTCCTCGCGACCGACATCGTCAGCCGTCACGATCGTGAGGCGCTCGGGGCTGATGCCGATATGGCGCAGTATCAACGGCAGCACGCCTTGTCCGATGCTGCCAAAACCAATCAGGACGAGGTGACCCGGGAATTCAACGTAGACTTCGTTCGTACTCATGATGGTCCTGCAAAGAGCTCATCGCAGGGTAGCAATGGCATGGCTGCCAGCGCCACCCCCGAAGTGCGCAGTGCAGGTGTCTGCGCTAGCCCTCGCGCCAGTGCGGCGGCCAGGTACGATCGTGGCCGGGAAGAGCCGCGACGCGCTCGAGCCAGCGCCCGATGGCCGGATAGTTGATCTCCATGGGCAGAAAGCGCGCCGCGAGCTCGTGCGCTTCGGGTCGCTGCAGGGCCCGCAGTAACAGGCGAATGTCGGGGTAGATCATCATGTCGGCGGCAGAAAAGCTCTCACCGACCACCCAGTCCGAGTGCGCGAGGCGCTGCTCGATCGTGCGCGCCTCGCCCGCCACGCGGTGCATGGCCCCGGCGATGCCGTCCCCGACCGTGCGCTCGTGTCGTTCGAGCAGCGCCGTCACGATCTGCTTGAGCGGGGGCTCGGCATAGGCCTGATACTCGCAGATCACGCGCATGATCACGCCCGCTTCCTGCGGATCGCGCCCGAAGATTGGCGGCTCGGGGTATTTGCGGTCCAGGTAATACAGGATGGCCAGGGATTCGAACACGACATAGTCATCATCGCGCAACACCGGCAGTTTGCCGCGAAAGTTCATCGCCAGCATCTGCGGCGACTTGTGCTCCTGGCGGTCAAAGTGCAGCAAATGGCTCTCGTATCGCAGCGCTTTGTATTCAAGTGCGAGCGCCACACGCCAGCATGGCGGGCTACCGCTGCCCCAATAGAAATCAATGCTCATCCGCCCCTTCGCCGCTTAAGTTCTATGGTTGCCGATTGTAGCCACTCGTCTGCGCGGCGGGAACGCGCCGCGATGCATGCGCGGACATTTACTTGTCTGATTGTTTTGCTATGGTGCGCCCCTGAGCTGCCGGGCAGCGTGGGAGGATGAGCACGATCGTGGGGCAACCACAAATGGCGCGCGGCGCGTCGGCCGGGCGATCCTGGAGCGTCGAGGATTCGCTCGAGCTCTATAACGTGCCGGCCTGGGCTTCAGGTTACTTCTCGATCAATGCGGCCGGCCACGTCGTGGTCAGACCGGATACCTCCGCCGCACATGAGATCGATCTGTTCGAGGTCGTGCAGGGCCTGCAGGAACGCGATCTGTCCGCGCCGGTCGTGGTACGTTTCTCCGACATCCTGGCGCATCGGCTGCGCCATCTGCATGCCGCCTTCAGCCAGGCCATAGCCGAGAACGACTACCGCAACCGCTATACCGCGGTGTACCCGATCAAGGTCAACCAGCAGCGTCTGGTGGTCGAAGAAGTGTTCCGTTACGGCAAAGAGTTTGGCTTCGGGCTCGAGGTCGGCTCCAAACCCGAGCTGCTCGCGGTCATGGCGATGACAGAGGCCTCCCCGGAGCGGCCCATCATCTGCAACGGCTTTAAGGACTCGAGCTACATCGAGGCGGTGATCCTGGCAACCAAGCTCGGACGCACGATCATTCCGGTGATCGAGAACTTCTCAGAGCTCGAGCTGCTGCTTCGGCACGCCGACAACTACGGCGTGCGCCCGCAGCTCGGAGTCAGGGTCAAACTCGCCAGCGAGGGCTCGGGCAGGTGGCGCGATTCGGCCGGAGAGAAGTCCAAGTTCGGACTGTTCATCACCGAGATCCTCGAGCTGCTCAACACCCTCAAGTCGCGCGATATGCAGGACTGCCTCAAGCTCATGCACTGCCATCCGGGCAGCCAGGTGCAGGACATTCGCCGCGTCAAGGAAGCGATCAACGAGCTCGCACACGTCTATGCCGAGCTCAAGCTCATGGGCGCGGGCCTCGAGTACATCGACGTCGGCGGCGGTCTGGGCGTCGACTACGATGGCAGCGGCACCAACTTCCCCTCCTCGATCAACTACACGCTCAATGAGTACGCGAGCGACGTGGTTTATCGCATCGGCAGCGTCTGCAACACGCGCAATGTCCCGCATCCTCTGATCATCAGCGAGTCGGGCCGTGCGATCGCGGCGCATCACAGTGTGCTGATCTTCAACGTCGTGGGGTGCTCGGCCCTGGACCGTTTCGAGGTCAACGGCCGCGAAGCGCAGCAGTATGGCGGGGATCGGGCGCTGCCACAGCCGGTGCGCGACCTGCTCGATGCCTATCGCAACATCGATGAGCGCCGGCTCGTCGAGTGCTATCACGATGCGCTCACGGCACGCGACCAGGTGTTGCAGATGTTCAATCTGGGCCTGCTGTCACTGGAGTTCCGTGGCCTCGCCGAGCGGCTCTATTGGGCCAGCTGCGCGCGCATCCGTGACTGTTGCCGGCGCCTGGAGCGCTTCCCGGAGGAGCTCGAGGATCTCGAGAACATCTTGTCGGACACCTATTTCTGTAATTTTTCGATATTCCAGTCCCTGCCCGACAGTTGGGCGATCGAGCAGTTGTTCCCGATCATGCCGATTCACCGCCTCGAGGAATTGCCGTCGCGCAAGGCGGTGCTGGCCGACATCACCTGTGACTCGGACGGCAAGATCGACCGCTTTGTCGGCCCGCGCGAGATCAAGCGCACACTCGAGGTGCATGATCTGCGGCCCGGTGAGGAATATTTCCTCGCCGCCTTCCTGGTCGGCGCCTACCAGGAGACCCTCGGCGACCTGCACAACCTGTTCGGCGACACCAACGTCGTGCACATCAAATTGCACGATGAGGGCGGCTGGTGGATCGAGGAGAGCGTCAAGGGCGACACCGCCAATCGCGTGCTCGAATACATGGAATACGACGTGGCCGAACTCGCCCCGGCGCTGGCGCGCGATTGCGAGCGCGCCGTGCGTGAGGGGCGCCTCAGCGTGGCTGAAAGCCAGGCGCTCAAGCGCTTTTACGAGAACGAGCTCAACGGCTACGCTTACCTCGAGCCCTAGACCGCACTCACCACATATCCTTCAGGCGCGCGGCGACGTCCATCGTGCCGGTCCGGGCCTCATCCGCGCCCATCGCCGGTGCCAGCAGCGCGGACTGATATACGGCCGGCGTCATGGTATCGAGCACCTTATCGGTCATGAAGCGGCTGCGCCCGCCGTAGACGTGGGCATCGCCGCTCCTGGACTGCTGCGCCAGCGCAAACTTCAACGGCACGCACAATTGCAGCTCATTGCGCGCGCGCGTCATCGCCACATACAGCAGCCGGCGCTCCTCTTCGATGAGCTCGGTGCGGCCGGTGGCGAATTCGGAAGGAAAACTGCCATCGACAACATTGAGCACGTAGACCGTGTCCCATTCCATGCCCTTGGCCGAATGTACGCTCGAGAGCACGAGATAGTCCTCATCGAGCGATGGCCTGCCTGCGAGGTCGCTCGTGGCCTGAGGCGGATCGAGCGTGAGCTCCGTGATGAAGCGCTCGCGGCTCGGAAACTGGCTCGCGAGCTGCTCGAATTGATCCAGATCTCCGAGCCGCGTGTGGACCTGCTCGTAGAGGCGCTCCAGGTGCGGTTGATACCACTCACGCACGAGCCGCACCTGGCCCGGCCAAGGCTGCTGCGGGTCAGCGAGCGTGCGCAGCAGGCTCACGAGCCGCTGGAAATCCATCGCTGTGCTCTGTGGCGGGGTATAGGCCTTGAGCGCCTCGAGCGAGCCGGAGTGGCTCTGCAACAGATCGATGCATTTGTGCGCATTGACCGGCCCCATCCCCGGCAATAACTGCAGCGCGCGCCCGGCAGCCAGCGTGTTGCGCGGATTGTCGGCCCAGCGCAGTACCGAGAGCAGGTCCTTGATGTGCCCGGCCTCGAGAAACTTCAGGCCGCCGTACTTCACGTACGGGATATTGCGACGCATGAGCTCGACTTCGAGCAGGTCGCTGGCACTGGCATTGCGGAACAATACCGCCTGGCGCCGCAACTCGACGCCCGCTTCGCGCCGCTGCAGCACCTGCGCGCACACATATTCGGCCTGCCCTTGCAGATCATCGAGCGTGACGTAGAGCGGCCGGGCCCCCGCGCCGCGTGTCGAGAGCAGGTGCTTGCGAAACTGGCGCGGGGCCTCGCCCATGAGGGCATTGGCAACGTCGAGCACCGCCTGCGTGGAGCGATAGTTCTGCGCCAGCGTAACGATCTCGGCATTGGGATTGAAGCGCTGCGGGAATGTCAGAATATTCTCAATGGCCGCGGCACGGAATGAATAGATCGACTGCGCGTCATCGCCCACTACAGTGACTCCGCAGCCGTCGGGCTTCAGGGCCAGCAGGATATCGCCCTGCAATTTGTTGGTGTCCTGATACTCATCGACCAGGACGTGATCGAAATTGGCGCTCACGGCCTGCGCGAGTCGCGGCTCGGCCATCATCATTTGCCAATAGAGCAGCAGATCGTCGTAGTCGAGCAGCGCGTAGTGCTGCTTGCGCTCGACGTAGCCGCGAAACAGGCGCCTGAGCTGCTCTTCCCAGTCCTTGCACCAGGGGAATTGCTGCTCGAGCGCGTCGCTCAGGCTCTTCTGGGTATTGACGCGCCAGGAGTAGATGGCAAGACAGGTGTCTTTGCGCGGGAAGCGCTGCTCCTTGGCGGCGAGCCCGAGCTGAGTGCGGATCTCATCGAGCAGATCGGCTGAATCGGCGCGGTCGATGACGGTAAAAGACGGGTCGAGTTGCAGATGCCGCGCGTAATGGCGCAGCAGCCGGTTGCCGATCGAGTGATAGGTTCCCGCCCAGACCAGGCGCTGCAGTATCGCCTGCGACTTGTTGCCGAGCGTATCGCTCGTGGCCTCGCGCACGATGTCGTGCGAGCGCCGGCGCATTTCGGCCGCCGCGCGCCGCGTGAAGGTCAGCAGCAATACGCGCGACGGGTCGACGCCATGCATGATCAATTGCGCGACGCGATGCGCGATGGTGCTGGTCTTGCCAGTGCCGGCACCAGCGATCACCAGCAATGGACCGGCACGCCAGCCCTTCTGCGGCCCCGGTTCACCGTAGGTGACGGCATTGCGTTGTGCGTTGTTGAGGCGATCGAGGTGCGATACGGCGGCCATCAGCGCGAATATAATGCACGCTGCGCGCTCGTGGCGCGGGAACCCTTCACAAGCTGCAAAGCGCCAGGATCATCCGCCATGGGCATCGAACAAACGCGCACGGTGTTTCGCGGCCGTATCATCGTCGTGAACGTCGAGAGCGTGCGTCTGCCCAATGGGCATCTGGCCGAGCTTGAGATCATCCATCATCCTGGCGGCGCGGCAGCCGTTGCGATCGATGCCCAACGGCGAGTGTGCCTGATCCGGCAGTATCGACACGCCGCGGGCGGCTGGATTTGGGAGCTGCCGGCCGGCAGACTCGAGCCCAGCGAGCCGCCGCTGCACACTGCCCGACGCGAGTTGCTGGAAGAGACCGGCACCAGCGCTGAAAATTGGAGCTCGCTGGGCGTTTTTGTGAGCTCGCCCGGCGTTCTGACAGAAACCGTCCACCTGTATCTGGCGCAGGAGTTGCGATCTGGCACAATAAACCGCGAGCTCGCAGAGGTCATCGAAGTGCACTGGATCGACTTGGAGGAGGCGTGTGCCCGTTCAGTGAACGGGGACATCAACGACGGTAAGACAGCAGTAGGGCTGCTGCGCGCCCGCGAGGCGCTGCGCGCAGCACAAGAGACCTAAAGCCGCCGGCTGGTGGCATGGCTATGGTGAAAAAACACAAGACTGAACACCCCGAGCAGCCGAAGGCAAAATCGGAGGACGCAATCTCGCTCGAGGATACGGTCGCACAGAAACTGCGCGGCGTGGCCAAGCGCACCCGTAATCCCCAGTCCGGTTACAACCCCTATGACATGGCGCTCAAAACTCCCGCTCCCAACGAGGCGCAAAAGACGAAGACCGACCTGCGCAAACTCTCCGAGTGGATACGCCTCTCGCGTCAGGTGGCCGCACTCAAGAAAGGCAAACCCGAGTAGCTGCCAAGCCCTAGCTGTGCTGCTGGATGTGGGTGACCTTGCGCTCGCGGCTCAAGCGATAGAAACGGCGCAGCTCCGCGAGGGTCTCATGGCGCGCGCGCGCAGTGCGTGTCGACAACTGGCGCTCGAGGCGCCGACAGAAGCGCGCCGCGTATTGATTGGCCTCCCGATACAGATCAGTGCGCTCGCCAGCCAGACGCAGATCGATACGAGCGCGCTCGAACAACAGGCGGTGCAATTCGGCCGGATAGCGCGCCGGATCCTGCTCGCGCAACAGCCACCAGCTGGTCACATATTTGTCGATTTCGGCCTGCAATTCGAGCTCGAGTAAGCTCACGCCGCGGTCGTATCCGGCGTTCCAGGCCAGGTAGAGAAAATGACTGACACCTTCGAGTGCGGTCCAATAATCGGCCAGATTTCCGCCATGCAGCGCCTCGAGCGGATTGGCGAGCGCCAGGCGTTCGAGCAATTGGGGATCCAGAAACAGTCCCACCGCGGCCGCCCCATCATCCTCGAGCACGAGCAATTGCTCGTCGGTGGCCGACTCACGCGCGGCCTGCGGCAGCCACTTGCGCTCGGTGATGAGGAAATCGTGGACACGATACTGGGTCGGCAGGTCGTAGATGCCGCTGAGCAAATCCTGCAATTGCTGCAATACCGGGCTCGCGCCAGAGCTATGCATCAGCGCCGGTCAGTTCGCAGCCAGCGCCACTGGCGTGGGCGTGACTCCGAGTCGCTGCAACTGCCCGTGCGCGCGCGCACTGCCGGTCTTGAGCCATATTTCATACAGCCGCAGGATGTCCGCGTGCGTGTAGCGGCGCGCCGAGTCGCTGATCTCGCCCAGCGCATCGACCAACGGCAGGAATTTGGCGGCTAGCTCCGCGTACACGCGACCGAGCACCTGCTGACGGCCCCGGGCCAGCGCGCTCGCGAGCGTGCCGTAGGCGCGCCCACCCATCGCGATGTGGTAGTCGATGTCGATGAGTTTGCGCGCGAAGCTATGTGCGAAGAATCCGGCGATGAATAGCGAAATGTCGCCGAGCCGCTGCAGCCCGCGCTCGCGCGCCTGGGCGCTCGGGGCCTCGAGCGCCTCGGCGAGCATCTGCACCAGGGGCTTGAGCCGCGTACGACCCTCACTGACCTCGAACAACTGCTCAGAGCGCGCGAACAGCGTCAGCAGATTGACGACGTATTGCTCGGTCTGATCCTCGACTGCTACGTGTTGGTGCGCGAGCGCACCATGCAGCGCGTCGTGGAAGTACTCGCGCAGATTGGCAACCGTCAACACACCTTCGCCGGGCTCAGCTGCTGGCATGAGTCAATCCTCGTAAATACGCGGCTTCGCATGCATTGGCTTGCAGTTGTACATTAAGAAACCGCTTCACCTCATCGGACTAGATCACACTTACCCTACGCGAAGCTGTTGCAAGAACCCTGCCGCGCTGGCAGCTGACGCTCTGGAGTGCTAAAAAGCCTCGTTTCCGAGCATTCGCGCACACTCATCGCTGACAACAATGATCGCGAATGAGCATGGCGGCCGTCGGCCAATACCGGGACGGAATGCAGGACTGGGCTGGCGCGCGCGCCGCGCCGTGCAGCGAAGTCGGGCGGACGTCTGGAGGCTTTCAGTAGCGACTGCGCAGCCGCGTCGCGCGCAACCCGATGCGCAGCGTCTTGGTCGCGAACAGTATCTCGCGCAGAAACAGTGCGAGTGCACCGATAAAGCTCAGCATCGCGACGATGAACAGAATCGCGATCACGAGCCCTAATCGAAAGTCGAGCAGTGCGCCGAGAAACAGCGTCACCACGACCAGGGATACGAGCAATGCGCACACCGTGCACAGCGCGATGGCGGCACCCAGCAGCCGCGAGCGCAGCTCGAGCGTCTCGAGCCGGTGGTTGAGCTCTCCGAGCTCGCTCTCATGCGTGCTGCTCTCGGCCTGCTCGAGGGCGCGTGCCCGATCCACGACCCGCGCCAGGCGGCTCGTCATGAGCGTCAGCGTAATCCCGACACCCGATAGCAGGAACACCGGCGCAACCGCGATCCGAACGACGTCACCGACCTCTGTGATCTGCGAAGTTACGCCAAGGGCCATGCCGCGCGCTCCGCTCGCATGCTCGTCAGTTCTGGCCGCGCCGTTCGAAGCGATAGAACGGCTCGACCTGGCTGCCCGAGAGCTCGACCAGACCCTCGGGACCAATCTGTTGCTCGATCAGCGAGAGTCGATCACCATGCAGTTCAAAGCGCTGTTCGATCAGCAGCCCCTCGGAGCGCGACGCCGGATGGCAAGAATCGGACTTGCGGTGCGCTTCATAATCGCTCGCGACCTTATCGCTCCCGGCCTTGTCGCTCCCGGCCTTGTCGCTGCCCCCGACCTTGCTCCAGAGCAGCTCACAGCCGCTCAACTGCCGCAGATCCTCGGGCATCAGCGCCTGCAGCAGCTCGGGCGCGTCACTCACATCGAGCCAGCGCTGCGGCTCCTTGAACAAATAGATGCGCTGCTCAACGTGGGACACCTTAGTACGCACCTCCTGCGCGCGACCCAGTACCCAGATGCGCTGCGAGAGCACGCGCTGCGGATCGTTGGCTGCACTCTGGCGCACATAAAAGACCGCCTTGCCGATCAGATCCGCCTCCGCCCTGACGATCACCAGTTCGATCGCGGCGTGGGCGCCGGCCGCGCCAGCACGCGCATCGGCACTGACCTGAGAGGCATTATCGTAGCGTCCGGGCAGCAGCTTCTGCAGCGCCGTGAACTGCGCGTCCTCGGCTCTGGATTGCTTCATGCCGGCGCAGCCCCCGAGACCCATTGCGCCCAGAGCCAGGGCCGTGAGCGCCGTCAGGCAAGCAGCACCCGGGAACGAACGCCGGCCGGCGTGCAGGTGTTGTTCAGGCATCGAAATTCCGCCATTCCGCGCGATAGCCGCGCCCCAGCGCGATGATGCGCTCGAGCAGTGCCCGATAGTCAAGGCCCGCGGCGCGCGCGGACTCGGCGAAGTCCTCCTCGCCGGCGAGGTTAGGGTTGGCATTGGCCTCCAGCATGAAGAGGCTGCCGTCGCTTCGCATGCGAAAATCGATGCGCGCGTAGCCCGACAAATGCAGGGCGCGATAGATCCGGCGCGAGAGCCGGTCGAGCCGCTGCACGACTGCCGGTGGCAACTCCTCAGCCGCGCGGGTCGTGATTTCATAGCGGCTTTGATAGGCCCGATCCCATTTGACCTTGCGCGTGGCGATGGCCGCCAGCGACTCGGGCAGGGAACCAAAGCGCATCTCCCATACCGGCAGCCGCATGAGCCGCTCATTGCCCAGCACCCCGACATACAGCTCGCGGCCTTCGATATATTCCTCCACCAACGCATCGGAGCCGATCTGTTCGTGCATGAACTGTACGCGCTCGCGCAGGTGCGCGACATCCTCGACCACCGAGGCCTGCGCGATGCCGAGCGATGCATCCTCGGTCGCCGACTTGACGAACAGCGGCAGGCGCAATCGACGCGGCACGACGAAGCGCTGGCCGCGGCGCACGACCGCGAACTGCGGTGTGGGTATGCGGTGGAACGCAAGCAACTGCTTGCACAGTACCTTGTCGCGTGAGAGCAGCAGCCCGCGTGGATTGCACCCGGTGTAGGGCGCGCGCATCAGCTCGAGAAAGGCGACCACGTGCTGATCGTAGGTCACGATGCCGTTGAATTCCTCGAGCAGGTTGAATACCACCTCGGGCTTCCACTCGAGCAGCGCCGCGCGCAATTCGGTGAGGGAATCCAGCACGCCGAGGGTGCGCACATGGTGCCCGGCCGCGCGCAGGGTCGAGACCACATCGTACTCGGTGCGCCACTCGGCGATCTCCTTATCGCTGCAGCCCTCCAGAGTGTCGGGAGGTAGCAGACTGCTATGCACCACCACCAGCGTGCGCAGTGGCTTCATGCGCGCAGGCGCAGTCCGGGGCTACGCATGTACAGTCGCGCGAGCCGCCGCAGCATCAGGCGCGTCGCGCGCAGGGCCTCGCGCTGCGCCCCGGGTACATAGAGCTGCAGGCGCTCGCTGCGCTGGATCGCGACGCGCAGCACCTGGTGAGCCGCGTAGCGATCAACGCCGCTGCTGCGCGTGATCGATGCGAGCAGCCGCGCTTTGTGCGCGCGCAACAGTGTCGCCGCCATCAGCATGCGCGCGCCGGGCTCAGCGCTGAAGACGCGCTCGAGCAGCCGGTCGGCAAGAATGCCGCGGCGATTGCGTGCGTGGGCGAGCTTGCTGCGATAGTGCTGCGCGAGGGTACGCTGGTTGACCTCGAGCGCCTCGACGCGATCGCGGCGGCGTACCGGCGGGCGATGTGGGCCGAGCTCACCGGCCGACTGCTGCACGAAGCGCAGCTTGCGCAATGCCGGCCACGAGGCATAGCGGCGCTGCCAGCCGGATCGCGGTGCCAGCCAGACTGCGAAGGTCTCGGCAAAATCCTCGGTCGGATGGCTCTGCGCGTACCATTCGCCCAGATGCTGCACGTGGTGGCGGCTTGCCGGGCGCGCTCGATAGCGCGCGCGATAAGGTCGAGAGGCAGGCCCGAACAGTGCGCGCCAGTAGGCGCGCCGTCGCAGCCGGTACGCGGAATCAAAGGCGTGGCCGGCCTCGTGCCGCAGAATGCGCATGAGCCAGTTGACGTTGCCGCCTTCGACCTCGCGCGTCATCTTGCGCTCCAGGCGCATGAGCCGCGGGTGCGCCAGATAGAACGGCACGGCGATACCCGGCACGCCGTCGGGGGAAAACCATTCCTCAGCAAGCCAGACATGCGGGCGAAAGCGAATGCCGCGCTCGTTGAGCTCGCTGTAGAGGCGATCGACGTGCCGCTTGAGCGGCGAGCGATGCAGGTCCAGTTGCAGATCGCACATGCGCAGTCGCAGCAACTGCTCATCGTCCAGGCTCGTCCACGGTAGCCTGCGTGCGCTCGGGCCGGGCCGACGGCGCAGGTTTGCGGGGCTCGCGGGCATCGCAGGACTTTAACCAATCACAGCGGCGCTGTCCGCTCCAGACCGGGCGCGAGGTCCCTCACCAGCCCATTTCACATCGAGCTCGCCTCATCATTTCACGGGTCAGCCATAGCAGAGGCACTGCTTGCGAACAGGCGGCTATCTTCGCCGAAAATGCGCCAAACTAGCGGCTATTTATGCGGTTTCCACTGCCGAATGAATTCGGCTTGCTCTTGCGTCTGGGGAACGACCGACCAGGTGCGCGAGCGCTCACTTTGACGCCACAGTCGGTTCAGCCGCCGCAGCGCCGCTGGACCCTTCAGGCCCTGCTCGGCCAGATAACAGCCCACGACGGTTCCGGTGCGCCCAATGCCGGCGCGGCAGTGCACATAGATGCGCCGTCCCGCGGCCAGCTCGCGCCGCAAATGTGCCTGGATCGAGCGCATCTTCGCGGCATCCTCGGGCACCTGCGTATCGACAATGGGGCAGCGCAGATAGCGCACGTTCGAGGGCAACAGATGGCGATACTCGGGACACTCGTCCCGATGCGTCAGATCGAGGAACGTATCGATGCCGGCAGCCAGCAAGCGCTGCAAGCGCAATTCGGTGTCCTCGGGCGTCATGCCCGACGGGTATTCGCCGGCGAGCAGGCTGCCCGGCACCACCCAGTAGCTGTTTGCGAGCGGTCGGCGCATCCCCAGACGATCAGACCGTCTCGGCCATGTCGGCCGGCGCCAGCGAGCGCAGTTGAGCAAAATCCACGAGCCGCGTATCGGCCAGGGTGGCGGGCTCGACGTGACGCAACGCCGAGAGGATCGACTCGATGCGCCCGGGATGCTCGCGTTCCCAGCTCGCCAGCATCCGCTTGACCGCGTGGCGCTGCAGATTGGGCTGCGAGCCACACAAGGTGCACGGTATCAATGGAAATCCCATGCCCCGAGCGTAGCGCGCGATATCGCGCTCGGCGATATAGGCGAGCGGGCGAATGATGACGTGGCGGCCGTCTTGCGAGCGCAGTTTGGGCGCCATGGCTTTCAGGCGTCCGCCGTGAAACAGATTCAGAAACAAAGTCTCGACGATGTCCTCGCGATGATGTCCGAGCGCGATCTTGCTGATCGCATGTTCGGCGGCGAAACGATACAGCGCGCCGCGCCGCAGCCGCGAGCACAGCGAGCACATCGTGCGCCCCGCCGGCACCACGCGCTTGACGACGCGATAGGTATCCTGCTCGATGACGTGCCACGGCACGCCGATCGACTCGAGATAGCGCGGCAACACCTGTGCGGGAAAGCCAGGCTGCTTCTGATCCAGGTTCACCGCGATGAGTTCGAACGGCACCGGGGCACTGCGCTGTAGCGAGCGCAACAGATCGAGCATCGTGTAGGAGTCCTTGCCGCCCGAGAGGCACACCATGACCCGATCGCCGGGTTCGATCATGCGATAGTCTTCGATCGCTTTGCCGGCCAGCCCGCGTAATCGCGCAGCCAGCCGACGCAGCGTTGCGGAGTTGCCCTTTGACTTCATGACACGCCTTCCAGGTATTTGGCGTCGAGGTAGCGCAACAGCGCTGCCGCCGACAGTGGTTGGCCGCTCGCCAGCCGCATGAGCTCGTGCACCGTCACCTTGGCTCCCAGCGCGTGCACATGCTCGCGCAGCCATTCGAACAGCCCGCCAAACTCGCCGCGCGCGATCTGCTGCTCGAGCTCCGGCAGGCTGTTGCGCAGCGTCTCCCAGAGCTGCGCCGCAATCACGGCGCCGAGCACATAGGAGGGAAAATAGCCGAAGGATCCCAGCGCCCAGTGAATGTCCTGCAGGCAGCCGTCCGTGGCCCCCGCCGGCTGCACCTCGAGCCGCTGCGCCATACCCGAGCTCCACGCCTCGGGCAGGTCGCGCACCGCGAGCTCGCCGCTCAGCAATTTCTTCTCCAGCTCGTAGCGCAACAGGATATGCAATGGATAGGTCAACTCATCGGCATCCACGCGGATCAGGCTGCGTTGCACGTGCGTGAGGCGGCGATAGATATTCTCCGCCTCCCACTCCGGACCGCTGATGCCGAAATGCTTTTCGAGCAACGGTCGCAGATACTGCACAAACGCCCGGCTGCGACCGATGATCATCTCGAGCAGCAACGATTGGCTTTCCTCGAGCGCCATGCCACGGTCCCTGCCGACCGGCTGATCGCGCCAGGCCTGCGGCAGCCCCAGATCGTACATCGCGTGTCCGGTCTCGTGCATCGCCCCGAGCAGACCCGAGAACGGATCGGCGTTGTCGAAGCGTGTGGTCACGCGAATGTCGCCCGATACCCCTTCGGTGAACGGATGCTCACTCTCATCGAGACGTCCGCGATCGAACGGGAAACCGATCGCGCGCATGACATCGAGCACGAGCGCACGCTGCTTGCTCGGTGCAAATTTGCCACTCAGCGGCAACGATGGGTGCGCGGCCTGCGCCGCGAGAGCCTCGCGGATCAGATTGGGCAGCCGCCGCGACAGCGATTTGAAAAGCGCGTCGATGTCGGCCGTGACCACGCCGGGCGAGAACTCATCGACCAGCGCATCGTAGGGCGCAAGATCGAGCGCCTGGCCGAGCAACGCCGCCTTGTCGCGCACCAGCTGCACCACCTCTTCGAGATGCGGGGCAAAGAGCTGGAAATCATTCGCGCGCCGCGCTTCGGCCCAATACACCTCAGCCCTTGATGTGGCCCGTGTGAGGCGCGAGATCAGCGATACGGGCGTCGCAATCGCATGATCGCGCGCCCGGCGCATCTCGCGCAGATTGGCGAGCTGCCAGTCCTCGAGCCCGGCCGCATTGGCCTGCGCCCGATCGAGCAGGCGCGTGATCTTTGGCGCCGTCAACAGAGCGTGCGTTTCGGTCTCGAGGGCCGCGAGCTGCTCGGCGCGAACATCGGCGCTGCCACGCGGCATCATCACGGCTGAGTCCCAGCGCAATAGCGCCAGAGCGCCATGAAAGGCGTGCAGTCGGCGCCATTCCTGCTCGAGCTGTGCGTAGGGAGTGCCGGGCATGTGGGAGGCTGTGGGACGCGAAACGCCCATTTTAGCCGAACTGCGCGGCTGCTCCCGCGGGCGCGGCGCGCGATTGTCAACGCGGGCGCGGCCAGTCAGCAGCGCACCAATGGCGCGCACTACACCAGTGGGGCCAATCCGATGCGATGTAACCGGCGCCGAACGATATTGCAAGCAGGAGCAGCAATACCAGGTAAAGGATGACCGGGCGGCGCATGCCGCGGATCATAGTCGTATCCCCGGAGCGCCGCTCGGCCTGCGGTAAGATGCCGCATGCCGCTGCGAATCTGCTTTGTCACGGCCGAAATGGCGCCGCTGGCCAAGACCGGCGGTCTGGCCGACGTGTCGGGCGCATTGCTCAAATACCTGCACGCCGCCGGACACGATGTGCGCCTGTTCATGCCCGCCTACGCGAGCATCGATCGCGAGCGCTTCGAGCTCCATGCGCTCGAAGGCCTGCAGAATCAGCGCTTGCGGCTCGGCTTGCAGCGCTATCAGTACTCGGTCAGCGGCTCCAGATTGCCCGAGCTGCAAAGCGTCTACCTGATCGATTGTCCGGCGCTCTATGCGCGCGCTACGCTCTATACCACGGATGCCGATGAGCACCTGCGCTTCCTGCTGCTCACGCATGCGGCGTTTCTGTGTTGCCAGCGTCTGCGCTTTGCGCCCCAGATCCTGCATTTCAATGACTGGCACACCGCCATGGGTCCGCTCTACCGGCGCACGATCTACGGCCAGGACAGTCTGTTTGCGGCCGCGCGCACGGCGCTCACCGTGCACAACATCGGCTACCAGGGCATCGTCAGCGCCATGGTGCTGCCCGAGCTATTGCCGGCGGCCGACGCCAGGTGGCTTGATCAGGCCGAACTCGCGGCCGGGCGCATCAATTTTCTGCGCACCGGCATCGCTTACGCGGATCTGATCATAACCGTGAGCCCGACCTATGCGCGCGAGATTCAGAGCGCGCAATACGGCATGGGCCTGGAGGCGTTGCTGCGCACGCGCAGCGCCGACGTCGTGGGCATTCTCAATGGCGTCGATTACGACGAATGGGATCCGCGCCATGATCCGTATCTGCCGCGACATTTCGACACGGGCTCGCTGACTGTCAAGGCGAGCCTGAAGGCACAGCTGCTGCAGCGGCTCGGGCTCGAAGATACCGCGGGCAGCGCGCTGATCGGTATCGTGAGCCGCCTGGCGACCCAGAAAGGTTTCGATTTACTGTTCGAGGCGCTGCCGCAACTGTTGCAATCGCGCGCGTTCAACCTGGTCGTCCTCGGCACCGGCGAGACGCGCTACGAGGAGCTGTTCACCGGCCTGCAGCAGCGCTACGCCAGACGCGTGCATTTTCATCGCGGCTACAGCGATGAGCTCGCGCACTGGATCGAAGCGGCGAGCGACATGTTCCTGATGCCCTCGCGCTACGAGCCCTGCGGGTTGAATCAGATGTACAGCCTGCGCTAC
>JBEKWD010000004.1:0-30182 GCA_049513435.1 Steroidobacteraceae bacterium
TGCACCGAGCTGCTGATGCACCGCTTGTGCGCGCGGCTCGCGCAACAGCAATTCGATCTGTGCAAGCAGGCCTGCCACGGGTGTGCGCAATTGATGCGCGGCATCGGCGACGAAGCGCTGCTGCGCCGTGGCTGCATCGTGCAGCAGCTCGAGCACGCGATTAAAGGCCACGATTACCGAGCGCAGCTCCCCGGGCACGCGCGCCTCATCGAAGCGTTGCAAGCGGCGGATCGAATGACCTTCGACCTGCTCAGTCAGCGCATTGAGCGGCCGCAGCCCGTAGTACACGGCGATCCAGACCAGCAGCAGCGTCAGATCGAGCTCGGCGAAATCCACCAGCAATTTGCCGAGCAACATCAGCCGCTGGGTGCGTGCGCGCCGATCCAGTGTTTCGGCGACCGAGATCTGCACCGCGCCGGCCGCGGTCGGCGCCTGGATGCTGGCCACCCGCCAGCGCAATCCCTGAAAGGCGAGCTCGCGAAATATCGCTCCTGCAGCCGTGCGATTAGCGGCCGGCCATTCGCGCGGCAGGCGCGCGCTGCCTGCGATCAGCTCGTGCTGCGGTCCGGTGATCGCGTAGAGCATCGTACCGTCATCGGCCCCAAGGTACAGCGCAGTGCCGACCGCTGGCGGGCGAAACACTAGGCGCTCGCCCTCGACACGAATGTCGGCGGCGAGCGCAAACGCGGTGTTGGCGAGCGCCCGGTCATACGCATCGCGCGTGGTGGCGGCGGCGATCCAGTAGTCCACCACGCCGCCGATCAGCATGAGCAGCGCCAGCGCAGGTAGCAGCAGCAGCAACAGGCGCCGGCGCATGGTCATCATCGCGTTGGCTCGCTGGGCTCATCGAGCCGATAACCCAGACCGCGCACCGTGCGTATGACGGCGGCGCCAGCGAGCTTGGAGCGCAGGCGCGAGATATGAGTCTCCACCGCATTGGGCGTGAGGTCCTGCTCCCAACCCGACAGCGCCTGCATGAGCCGCTCCTTGGTAACGATGCGCCCAAGGTTGTGCGCGAGGCTCTCGAGCAATATCCACTCGCGCCGTGTGAGCTCGATCGGCTGCGAGTCGATCTGCAGCTGGCGCCCATTCAGATCGATCGACAGGCGGCCCAATCGCACCAGGCCGCTTGGGGCGAGATTGGCGCGTCGGATCAGCGCCCGGCAGCGCGCGGCCAGTTCGGCCTGCTCGAACGGCTTCATCAGAAAGTCATCGGCGCCGAGCTCGAAGGCGCGGATCTTCTCGGCCAGCGTATAGCGCGCGGTCAGAATCAGTACGGGCATGGCCTCACCGTGCTGGCGCAGTGCGCTCAGAAGAGACAGTCCATCCGCGCCCGGCAGACCGATATCGACCACTGCGAGATCAAAATGCTCGTGACTGAGTGCCGCGCGACCGAGCTCTGCCGATGGCGCGTGATCGACCGTGAAGCCCGCTAATGCGAGCCCGCGCACGATTGCATCGGCCACGAGCGCGTCATCTTCGATCAGCAGTATGCGCATGAGGCTAATGCCACGGCTCGCCAGCGCGCGCGAGGCTGACGCCGCGGTCCGGCCTTCAGCCGCGCAGCAGCGCGGCTGGGACCGGACTTAGTTCGCGATGTGGCAATTCACGTTGGTCCCGTAGGGGCTGATCGTTCCGGGAGGATTCTGGTCGACATTCGTGATGTACGCGGCCAGCATCGGCAGCCAGAACTTCGAGGTCGTCGAGGCCTGCGTTCCGGTCACGCTGGTCGAGGCCGTCAACAACACCTGGACCCACAGCGCATGATCTTCCGGATAGGTCACGTTGAGGCTGGCTGACCCCGTGCTATCGGTGGTCACCGAACCCGGACTGACCACGGCCACGTTGCCCGGATCGAGCTTGCCGTTGCCGTTCACGTCCTCGGACGGCTCATAGATGCCATTGCCCAGGATATCCTCGTTGAGGCATTCCGCATTGACCAGTTGACACCATCCGGTGATGTTGCAAACGGATTGGCTGATCGGGTCGGTCCCTGTAAACCAATAGCCCTTGCGGTACGCGGCATAGGAATCCGGGCTGTTAAAGTCCGGTCCCGCCGGCGTAGGCGCGCCCGTTGGCGGCAGCGACGCGACGGTCAGCGTCACGGTCGCACCGGGCACGGGATTGCCGGCCGAGTCGAGCGCCTGCACCTCGAACGGCACGATGAACTGGGTCTTGGTGGCGTTCTCACTGATCGTACTGCCCGTGCCCAGCGAGAGGAACACGGTTTGTCCGCCCACGGTCAGCGTGACCGTGTCCTGGATTGCTGGATTGCTCGCTATCGTCGCGGTCACCGACACGCCGTTGCTGGCGCTGGCCGGGCCTGTGGCCGCGGAGCCGGTCAGGGCACCACCCTGCGAGTTGGTCCCGGCCGTGCCCACCGAGATGCTGCCGCCGGTTTTGTCGGTCAATTGAAAGTCGACGGTCTGGCCTTCGACCAGATTGTCCTGCACATCGCGTACGATCGCTGTGATCGTGCTCTGGCCGGAGGTCTCCACCGTGTCTGGGCTGGCCTGGATATCGATCTGGCTGGGCACTGTCGCCACAAAGTTGACCTGCAACTGCGCGGTTACCCCGGTACCCGAAGCCGTGATCACGGCCGGTCCGGCCGTCGTCGATGAGACGGTCACCGGGGTGGCCGTGTCGCCAGCCGTTCCGGTCGAGTCGGTCGTCGCCGTCGTCGTGGTCGCGTTGTTGGCGAACAGGCCGCGCGTGGTGGAAAAGGTCACGGTCTGCCCGACCACGGGCGCGCCGCTGTTGGTCCACACAGCCGAGAGGCTCTGAGGCGAATTGAGCGCGATGTTCGCGCCGGCGCTCGGAACCGTGAAGGCAAAGCTCTGACTGCTGACGCTCAGGCTCTGCGATGCCGTGAGGCCAAGGGCCTTGGCGCTCACGGTATCGGTGCCGGCTTTGCTCGCGGTCAGCGTAAAGGTCGCGTGACCGGTCGAGTCGGTCGTGAGGCTGCTCGCGCTCAGGGTATTGCCATTGGCGGAGGCGACGGTGACTGCATTGCCGGTCAGGCCGGCGCCGGCCGAATCGGTCAGCGACACATTGAATGTGCCCGTGCTGCCTTCAATCAGACTGGCCGGACCGGTCAATGAGATCGAGGTACCGACGACGGCGATCACGACCTGGGCGGAAATATTCCCGACCGAGGCGGTCACTGTGATATCGCGATTGGTCGGATCACCGGGCGTGGACAGCGAGGCGGCCGCTGCACCGGTCGTGTCGGTGGTGCCAGGGGTCACATCGGTGCCGGTGGCGGTGGCGACCGGGGCTATCACACCCGAGTTGGTCGCGAACACGACCGGCACGCCCGACACGATCGCGTTGTTGGAATTCTTGGCTATCGCCGTGATCGTCGCCGGGGTGGAGCCGTTCGACGGAATCTGCGGCATGTTGGTGACGAGCGCGATCGACGAGACGGTACTGAGCGTCGAGGAGGCACCGCTGCTGCTCGAACTCTGCGCGGCAAACGAGCTGGCCTGATCGCCGCCGCAGCCGGCCAGCGTGAGCGCAGCCGCCACAATACTTATGAACCACCCATATTTGCGCATCGTATTCACCTAAAGCTGTCGAACTCGTGTTGGCCACCTGCACTCACCGCTCCACCTGCGGTGTACTGATTGACGTTTAATTGACGTTGACCCCTTCACGTATGATCTTCGGCGTCACGAAGACCAGTAATTCATCCTTGTCGTCCACCTTGGTCGTGTTCTTGAAGAAATTTCCCAGGATCGGGATGTCACCGAGCCATGGCACCTTGGTCTCCGCATCGCTGTGCGTAGTCTCAAGGATGCCGCCCAGTACGACGGTCTGCCCGTCGCTGAGCACCACCTGAGTCTCGATCGTGCGCGTATTGATCGAGGGCACGTTGACGCCCCCCGAGGCCACGACGACCTGGCCGACCGTATCATCGGAGACGGTCAGATCCAGAATGATGCGGTTGTCCGGGGTGATCAATGGTTTGACCTTGAGCGAGAGCACAGCGTCCTTGAACGCGATCGTGGTCGCACCGCTCGAGGCGGACTGCTGGTAGGGAATTTCCACGCCCTGGCGGATGGTCGCCTCGCGCTGGTTCGCCGTGATCACTTTAGGTGACGAGATGACCGTGCCGCGGTTTTCGGTCTGTGCAGCGTCGAGCTCCAGATCAACCAGGAAGTCCGATCCCAGGATGCCCAGCGCGATGCTGCCCGCGGGGCTCGCGACCGGCAGATTCACGTTGTAGCGGTTGGTCGCGTTGGCTCCGGTCGGCAGCGTGATCGGATACTGCGTGCCGTTGGTGCCGATGTTGGTCAGCGCCGAGCTGACTATGCTGTCGGTGCCGGCGGCCGTGCCCGTGGTCGTGTACAGACCGTTGGTGCCGTTCTGTCGCGTCGCGGTCAACCCCATCAGTGCGCCCAGGTCGCGCTCATAGTCATTAGTCACGACCACGATGCGCGCCTCGATGAGCACCTGCTTGACCGGTATATCGAGTGTCGCGACCAGCCGGCGCACGTCGGCGATACGGTCGGCCGTATCCTGCAGTAACAATGTATTGGTGCGATCGTCGACCGACACGTGACCGCGCGCCGAGAGTACCGAGTTGGTCGTGCTCGTCGTGGCCATCATGCCGGGCATGCCGCCCCTGAGCAGGTTGGCAATATCGGAAGCCTTGGCGTAATTGACCTGCAGGTACTCGGTGCGCAGGGGCTCGAGCTCCTGGATGTCCTTCCTGGCCGCCAGCTCGGCCTTCTCGCGCGTCGCGAGCTCCGCCGAGGGCGCCACGATGATGACATTACCCTCCTGGCGCTTATCGAGCCCCTTGGTGCGCAGGACGATGTCCAGCGCCTGGTCCCAGGGCACATTCTGCAGCCGCAGCGTCACACTGCCGGTGACGGTATCGCTCACGACGATGTTCTGTCCGCTCGCATCGGCCAGCAGCTGCAAGACCGCGCGCGTTTCGATGTCCTGGAAGTTCAGCGTGAGGCGCTCGCCCTTGTATTCCTTGGGCCCTTCCGCCGCGGCCTGCGCGGCTCGCCTGATGGGCGAGACCTCGACGACGTATTCGTCATCCGACTGGTAGGCCAGGGGCTCAGAATTACCCGTCGTGTCGAGCACGATGTGCGCATTGCCATTGACGCTCTGCGCGTCAAAGCCGGTTACCGGTGTGCCGAAATCCACCGTGTCGTAACGGCGCACCAGCCCCTTGGGAAGCTCCGCGCCGCTGAAATCGATGATGATCTGCGTGCCCTGTTGCGTCAGATTGATCGGCGTGCGCGGATCGCTCAGGCGCACGATGAGCCTGCCGGCACCGGTCTCGCTGCGTCGAAAATCGATGCTGCGCAGACTGTGGGCGCCCGTGGTGCTCGGTGCGCCGGCCGCACGCGGCGCATTGCTGGCGGCAACCTTCGATACCGTCTGGGCGGCCGAGACGCCAACCAGCACGACGATGTCGTTGCCGCTGACCTTGGTTTGATAAGGCTCAGTCTGATCGAGATTCAGGACCACGCGCGAGCGGCCATTGGCCTCGGCGGCGAGCACTGTATCCACGCCAGCGCGGCCCACATCGATGCGCCGCGAGGGCAGCGCGAGCGCGGTGTTGGGCAGGTCGAGTGAGATACGCGCCGGCTTGTCGATCGTGAAGGCCAGGGGCTCGGGCGCAGGTCCCGACAGGTGCAGCGTCAATTGCAGCTGATTGCCGTTCAAAGTCTGCACATCGATCGACTGCAAGGTATTGGTGGGCGCGGCAGAGGCATCCGCGGTCCCCTCGGCGGCGCGCGCACCCATGGCGACGAGCATGCCGGCAGTCCAGGCCACAGCGAGCCAACGCACGCCTGCGCCCAGCGTAAGGAACATGGACCGTTTCATTCTGTATCTCTCCCTGCCGATCATTGGTTCAGCAGCAACCTATTCGTTCAACGCCAATGCCGCTGGCCGTTCGAGGTAACCGCCCAGTCCGTCCGGGATAATCTCCACGAGCGCGATTCTCGAGGGCGTGATGGTGGTGACCTTGCCGTCGTTGGTGCCGAGGTGCTCGCCCACCACGACGCGGTGCACGCGCCCGTCGTGCGTCTGCACCAGGCCGTAGTTCTTGCCGCCGAGGTTGAGTGTTCCGACCATCTTCAGCGTGTCGAGCGAGAACTGCTCGAGGTATTCGCGATTGCGATGACTGTCGGGCCGCAGCCCCGCGCTCCCAGCCGCACCCGGCACGAAGGGCGAGCGCATTTCCTGATCGGTATAAGCGAAGGCCTCGTAGGGCTTGATCTCCGGCAGCGGCTCGACCCGTCCACCGGGCTCCTTCTGCGTAGAGGCGATGAAGTGATCAAGGTCCGAATCCCGACCGCCGCAGCCCGCCAGTGCGGCGCTCAGCAGCACGATCAGGAGCGATGCATGCAAGCATGACGGGCAGCGCGTGCGCATGGCTTTAGCCCCCCGCCCCGTGTCGCTTGGCCTGATCGGCCTTGCGCTTCTCGGCTTCGGCGGCGGCGATTTCCTCGTCATCCAGGTAGCGATAGGTCTTGGCCGTCAGGGCCAGCTGTAATTGATCGAAGCCGGAATTCTTCGCATCCAGCGGCGTGATCTGGATATCGCCGAGCGTCACGATACGTGGCAGCGCCGCGATGCCGCTGACGAAGGCGCCGAACTCGTGATAGCTGCCGGTCAGCTCGATCCTGATCGGCAGCTCCGCGTAGAAGTCCTTCTTGACCTCCTGGCCGGGCTGAAACAGTTTCTCCTGCAATGCGGCCGCCAGACCGGTCTGAGAGATGTCCACCAGCAGATTCGGCACTTCGGTCCTGCTCGGCAATTGGCGCAGCATCGCGCCGAAGGACTTCTCAATATCGGCGAGCTGCTGCTTGTAGAGCACCAGATTGATCGCCTTGGAATGCTTGGTGCGATACTCGTTGCGCAATTGCTGCTCGGTGTTCTCGCGCGCCTGCAATTCCGGCACGCGATCCGTCCAGACGAAGAAGTAGATCAGCAGCAACGTGCTCACGACGAAGCAGATCGCGACTGCGATGGCGCGGATCGCGAGGGGCCAGCGGCCCGGATCGCGCGGGTCAAGGCTACGCAGCTCCTGCAGCAGGCTCATTGGGGGCTCCCGGGGGCGCGCACTGGGCGTCTTCGCACAGGATTAGTCGTGGCACTGTCGTCTGCAGTGACCACGCTGACCTGCTCGGCGTCGAGCACGAAATGGCTGCCCGCGGTGTTGTCCTTCGCGGTTTCGACCACCTCGAGTGCGGGATTGCGCAGCCACTGCGAGGCCGCGATGTTGCGCATCAGCGTTGAGACGCGCGTGGAGGATTGCGCGATGCCCTCGAGCTTGAGCTGCTTGCCGGTTTCCTTGACCGACGTCAGGTAGGTGCCGTCGGGCATCACCTTGACGAGCTCATCGAACAGATGCACGACTTCGGGCCGCGAGCGCTGCAGCAGCTCGATGATCTGCATGCGCGAGATAAAGCGCTCCTTCTGCGCCTCGAGGTCGTTGATCTGCTCGATCTGCTTGTCGAGCACCCGGATCTGCGCGCGCAGCCGCTCGTTGCGCCGCTCCTGCGCATCGATCATCGAGCCGATCAGCAGGTAGGCGGCAAAGGCAACGACGGCAGCCACACCGGCGGCGACGCCGAGCGCGATGAAAAAGGCGAGCTTGCGCTCGCGCCGTTGCTGGTCACGCCAGGGCAGTAGGTTTATGCGTGGCATCAGTCAAAACTCCGCAAGGCCAGGCCGCAGGCAGTCAGTAATGCCGTGGCATCGCGTTGCACCGCTTGCGCGCGCGCGCGCGCGGACAGTTTCATTTGTCCGAGCGGATCGCCGCGCTCGGCGGCAATGCCGACACGACTTTGCACGACATCGGCCACGCCGGGGATGTTCGCGCAGCCGCCGCAGATCAGAATCTTCACCGGCTGCTCGCGACCCGTGCCCGAGGCCAGATAAAACTGCAGCGAGCGGCTGATCTGCTGCGTCATGTCGTCGATGAACGGATCGAGCACTTCAGCCTGATAATTGCCTGGCAGACCGCCTTCCTTCTTGGCGCGCCCGGCTTCTTCCATCGACAGGCCGTAGGTGCGCATGATCTCTTCGGTCAATTGCTGGCCGCCGAAGGCGAAGTCACGCGTATACACCACCTTGAGGTTGTTCAGTACGCTGAAGGTTGTGCTGCTGGCGCCGAAATCCACGACCGCTATGCCGCGATCGATGCCGCCGTCGGGCATCTGATGCGTCATCAGCCGACAGGCGTTCTCCAGCGTGAAGGCTTCCACATCGACGATGCGTGTGGACAGGCCCGCGGCCGAGACCGCCGCACGTCGCTGGGCGACGTTGTCGGTGCGCGAGGCCACGAGCAATACGTCGATCGACTCAGCGTCTTTCTCCGACGGGCCCAGCACTTCGAAATCGTAGCTGACCTCATCCATCGGGAACGGGATGTACTGATCGGCCTGCATTTCGACTTGCGCCTCGAGATCCGATTCGCGCAGGCCGCGCGGCATCTGTATCACCTTGGTAATCGCCGCATCGCCGCTGATCGCGATCGCCACTTCGTGACTTCTGGCCCCCGAGCGCTTGACCGCGCGCTTGATCGCCTCGCCGACGGACTCAGGGTCCACCAGCGTCTTTTCGTTCATCGCATTCGGCGGCGTGGGCTCAGCGGCGTACGCCTCGACGCGATACTGACCACCGGCCAACGCAAGCTCGATCAGCTTGATGGATGAGGTCGTGATATCCAGGCCAAGTAGCTGGCGATACTTACGGGAAAATAGCAACACTCTTTTTTCCAGACCTTTCAGTAATCTGCGTGCTTTTCAACGAAACCCTGTCGTGTTTCGACGGCAATATATATCAGGCATAAGTTAAATACGATGCGAGCCTGTCGGGAAGTGGTCGCGGCTGACCTTCACATTAAACTGCCAATGGAATCATGGGCCGTGACGCAGCTCTAAGTTCTGCCCGCCGGCTCTGACAACCGGTTGCGGCACCGCGTCTTGGTTTTACGCCTCTGGCGCGCTGTATGCTTTATGGGCCGCGTGGGCCGCGCTCAGCTCAGCTGCGCTGGGCACTCATGAGGAGTCGGTCGTCGGAAACCAGCAACATGGGCGACAATAACACGTTTATTAGGCCATTTTCGTGAAGATCGACACATTACGAATCGCCTCTGTGGCACTGCTGGGCGCTGCCGGACTCGCGCTGCTGGCCGCCTACGCGTTGATCGCGAGCTTTCTGTACCTCGAGCCCTCCTTACCCACGGTGGACGCAATGGCTACCGGCAGTCTGCCGGTGCCCCTGCGCATCTACACCGGCAGCGGCCAGCTGATCGCCCAGATCGGCGAAAAACGCCGTGTGCTCGTGGCCTATGAGGACATTCCGGTGCTCGTGCGCGAGGCCTTCGTCGCCGCCGAGGACCAGCGCTTTTTCACGCATCATGGCTTTGATTACAGCGGCGTGCTGCGCGCGGCGCTGGTCGACCTGACGTCAGGGGATTTTTCCCAGGGCGCCAGCACGATCACGATGCAGGCGGCGCGCAATATGTTCCTGACTTTCGATAAGACCATACGGCGAAAATTGCAGGAGATTTTCCTGACCTATCGCATGGAGCATGAGTTCACGAAGGAACAGATTCTGAGCACGTATCTCAATGTTATCTTCCTCGGACAGCGCTCCTATGGCGTGGCTGCGGCCGCTGAGACCTATTTCGGCAAACCGCTCGAGCAACTCTCGGTCGCCGAGGCGGCGACGCTCGCGGGCATCCCGCAGGCGCCTTCCCGCTTCAATCCCATCAGCAACCCGAAGGCCGCACAGTCGCGCCGCCGCTACGTACTGCAGCAGATGCAGAAGCTCAACGACATCGACGCCGCCACGGCACAGCGGGCCGCTGCCGAAGTGGTCTCGGCGCGCGATCACGGCATCCTGAGCGAAATCGAGGCGCCCTACGTCGCCGAGATGGCCCGGGCGGACCTGGTCAGCCGCTTTGGCGAGGATGCGGTCAATGCCGGCTATCGGGTCTACACGACCATCGATGGCCGCTTGCAGACCGCCGCCGATCGCGCTGTGCGTATCGGCCTGATCGAATACGACCGCCGCCATGGATTTCGTGGTGCGCTCAGGCAGATCAAGCTTGATGAGCATGCCACGGTAGCAACGCTCGAGCGCGCGCTGGGCGAAACGGCCGAGATCGGCGACCTGCTTCCGGCGGTGGTCGTCTCGCTGTCAGCGCAGGCCGCGCGCGTCTACGTGCGCTCCCAAGGCTATGCAGAAATCGACTGGGACGGCCTGTCCTGGGCGCGCCGGCGCATTTCCGATACGCGCACCGGTGCCAACCCGAAGCACGCCGAGGACGTTTTACAACGCGGCGATGTGGTCTACGTGGTCAGCAACGGACATGGCGAGGCACAGCTCGCGCAATTGCCTGAGGCGCAGGGCGCGCTGGTAGCGCTTGATCCGAACGATGGTGCGATCGTCTCGCTCGTGGGCGGATTTGATTACTTCGACAACAAGTTCAATCGCGTCACTCTACTCCGCGGCGCTCGAGAACGGCTTCACGCCCGCGACCATCGTGATGGACGCGCCGATCGTTTATGACGACAGCGGCCAGGAGAAGATGTGGCGGCCGGAGAATGTGGAGAAGGGCTTCGATGGTCCGATGCGGCTGCGCGAGGGCCTCGTGTTCTCGCGTAACCTGGTGACGACCCGCGTGGTGCGTGAGCTCGGCGTCGACACGGCGATCGACTATGCCGCCAAATTCGGCTTCAGTCCGGCGGATATGCCCAAGGATATGACCATCGCGCTCGGCAGCCTGCCGGCGACGCCACTGCAGATGGTCACCGGCTACGCGGTGTTTGCCAACGGCGGCTACCGTGTCGACCCCTACTACATCGAGCGCATCGAGAATGCAGCCGGTCAAATCGTTTATCAGGCCAATCCAAAGATCGTGTGCGAGCTGTGCGAGCCGCCGAGCGATGCGCCGAGCGGCGGCTCGGCAACGCCGGTCAGCACACAGCTGCCGGCCGATACGGGCTCGGCCGATCCCGATCATGCGCCGGTCACTGCGTTGCCGGCGCTGATCGCCCCAGCACAACTAGCCCCGCGTGTAATCTCGCCGCAGAATGCCTGGCTCATGGATGACATGATGGCCGACGTGATCAAGCGCGGCACCGGCGCTCGCGCGGGCCTCGCCCTGCATCGCAGTGACCTCTCGGGCAAGACGGGCACGACCAATTTAGCGATCGATACCTGGTTCAATGGCTTCAATCGCAATTTCGTGGCCACGGTCTGGGTGGGATTCGATCAGGAGCGCCCGCTCGGTGAGGGCGAAGAGGGCAGCCGCACCGCGGTGCCAATCTGGATCAGCTTCATGCGCGAAGCGCTGCGCGCGCAGCCCGATCGTGCGCGCTCGATGCCCCCCGGACTCGTCACCGCCCGCATCTCGCCGAAGACCGGTGCGCTCGTGAGCACCAACGAGGGCGATGCGATCTACGAGACCTTCATGGAAGATCATCTGCCGCCCGCGGACAGTGCCGTCGGCAATACGGTGCCGGTCTCCGGGCCGCAGAAGACCGGCGTCACGAGCGAGCCGTTATTCTGACGAGTGCAGTCTGACGAAACGAGGAGGGTATCGACGATGCACCGCCGAGCACCATCACCCCGCAAGGATAATCTGCGTCGCGCCCTGGCACAGGAGGCCGCGCGCATCATGGCCCAGCACGGCATTCATGACTTTCTGACCGCCAAGCGCAAAGCCGCCGAGCGCCTCGGGGTGCAGGACGCCAGCGCCCTGCCGCGCAACACCGAGATCGAGGCGGCGCTGGCTGAATATCAGCGCCTGTTCGACGCCGGCAGCCACGAGCTCACGTTGACTGCCCAGCGCCGCGCTGCGCTGCATGCGATGCACTGGCTGTCGGGCTTCGAGCCGCGGCTGGTCGGGCCAGTATTGAGCGGCACGGCCACAGCGCATGCCGACATCCAGCTGCACGTTTTCGCCGATTGTGCCGAGAACGTGGTGCTCAAGCTCATCGATCGCGGCGTGGCGCATGAGGTCACCGAGCGGCGTGTGCGCTTCGATGCCGATCGCACCAAGGCTCTTCCCGGTTTGCGTTTTGCCGTCGATGACCGGCGGGTTGAGGCCACCGTTTTTCCGCTCGACGGCATCCGCCAAGCCCCGGTCAGCCCGGTGGACGGCCGGCCCATGCGGCGCGCGGATGCGGCCGAGATTCAGTGCTTGCTGCGCAGCGCGAGCGGCACGTAACTGCGCGCGACCGGACCGGTATAGAGCTGCCGCGGCCGGCCGATGCGCATGCCCGGATCGCTGATCATCTCGAGCCAGTGCGCGACCCAGCCAGCCGTGCGCGCAATCGCGAACATCACCGTGAACATCGCGCGCGGAATGCCGAGCGCGCTGTAGATGATGCCCGAATAGAAATCGACATTCGGGTAGAGCTTGCGCGAGACAAAATACTCGTCCTTGAGCGCAATCTCCTCGAGCCGAAGCGCCAGCTCGAACAGTGGATTGTCGCTGCGCCCGAGCGAGGCCAGTACCGAGTGGCAGGTCTCGCGGATGATCTTCGCGCGCGGATCGAAATTCTTGTAAATGCGATGCCCAAAACCCATGAGCCGGAAGTGACTGCTCTTGTCCTTCGCCATCGCGATGTATTTCGGAATGTTCTCGACGCTGCCGATCTGCTCGAGCATCGCCAGCACCGCCTCGTTGGCGCCGCCATGCGCCGGGCCCCACAGCGCCGAGACGCCGGCCGAGATGGCCGCATAGGGATTGGCGCCGGTGCTGCCGGCCAGGCGTACCGTTGAGGTGCTCGCGTTCTGCTCGTGATCGGCGTGCAGGATGAACAGCAGATCGAGCGCCTTGGCGGCGACCGGATTGACGTCGTAGCTCTCGCAGGGCACGGCGAAGAGCATCTGCAACAGGTTGCTGCAGTAATCGAGCTCGTTGCGCGGATACATGAACGGCTGGCCCAGCGAGTGCTTGTGGGCCGCGGCCGCGATGGTCGGCATCTTGGCAATGATCCGATGCGCGAAGATCTCGCGCTGGCGTGGATCGTGGATATCGGTCGAGTCGTGATAGAACGCGGACATCGATGCGACCACGGCCGAAACCATCGCCATCGGATGCGCGTTGTAGTAGAAGCCGTTGTAGAAGCGCAGCAGCGATTCGTTAATCATGTTGTGGCGGCTGATGCTGGTGGAGAACTCCTGCAACCCCTTGGCCGAAGGCAGCTCGCCGTAGATCAGCAGATAGGCCACTTCCATGAAATTGCCTTTTTCCGCGAGCTGCTCGACCGGATAGCCACGGTAGAGCAATACGCCGGCATCCCCGTCGATATAAGTGATCTTGCTCTCGCAGCTGGCCGTGGCGAGATAGCCGGGGTCGAAGGTAAAGACACCCTGCTCGCGCGTCAGCTGACCGATATCCAGCACATCCGGCCCGATGGTGCCGGATCGCACTTGCAATTCGGACTTAACGCCCGAGTCGGGATTGAGCAGATCGAAATGCTGGGCAGTCATGCGCTGGATTCCTTGCAGGCGCAGACGCCGCAAGTCGCGACGCCGCAACAAAGATTTGCACGCCCTGAGCGCGGAATCAAGGCGCTGCGTGGGCAGCGCATCGCGCGCTCAGCGCGAGCCGGTGACGCCCGGGTATTTCTTGCGAAATTTATCGACGCGGCCGGCAGTGTCGACGATCTTCTGCTTGCCGGTATAGAACGGGTGGCAGTTCGAGCACACCTCGACCTGCAGATCATGTCCGACGGTCGAGCGTGTCTTGAATGTGTTGCCGCAGCTGCAGGTCACATTGATTTCGGCGTATGGCGGATGAATCTCGGCTTTCATGAGCTAAAGCCCTCGCTGCGCGGTGGGGACGGAAAAAGGCCGCGCAGTCTAGTCCCACTCCTGCGCCTCGACAAGGGCCCGAAGGTTGTAGGACGCTGATCGACCGGATTATCCACAGTTTCTGTGCATAACTCTGTGCGTAGCCCTGACCCACAGGTGCTTCGCAGGCGCTAAGAGCGCGTAATGACTGGTTTGTACAAAAAATGATCAGACTATTTCGCTCTAATAAATCAAGCACTTACAATCTCATCCTCGCTCGTCCCGGACGAAATGAGACGTAATCGACTAATTTGCGAAAGCGGCTCGGCATTGTTGTGAATAAAACCACCGCCGCGCCCGAGCGCTCGCAGCGGCAAATTGCGCGATTGTCAGCAAATTCCGACAAACGCGGCTGGCGCTGCAGCCGGCTCGGGCAGGAATTCGGTCAGCAGATCATTGAGAAAGCTGAAGCCCAGCGCGCTCGCACGCCAGTGCGCGCCGCGGCTCTCGAGCAGGCCGCGCTGGCGCAAGCGTAGCAGCGCGGCCGCGAGCGCCTCGATCGGCAAGCCGGTGCGTTGCTCAAAATCGAGCTCATCGAACCCTTCCGTCAGCCGCAAAGTATTCATCAGAAATTCAAACGGCAGATCAGCGGCCGGCACCGTGCGGCGGGGCGGCGCCGCGCTCGCACTCGACAGATAGCGGCGCGGTTCGCGCTCGCGCCAGCTGCGCTCGATGCGCAGCGCCGCGCCTTCAATGGCGCTCGACTTGCCGTGCGCGCCCGCGCCGATGCCCAGGTAGTCGCCAAACTGCCAATAATTGAGATTGTGGCGGCAGCGGCGGCCCGCGCGCGCATAGGCCGAGACTTCGTATTGCCCGTAACTTGCCGCGGCAAGTCGCTGCTGGCAGGCCAGCTGCATCTGTGCAGCCTGATCCGGATCCGGCAGACCATCGGGTGGGCGCGCGCCAAACAGCGTGCCCGGCTCGAGCGTGAGCTGGTAGTGCGAAATATGCGCGGGCTCAAGCCGCAGCGCCTGCTCGATGTCCGCCACGGCACCTGCCACGCTCTGCCCCGGCAAGGCGTACATGAGGTCAAGGTTAAAGTTCTCGATGCCGGCCGCGCGCAGCTCCTCGACCGCGCGCCGGGTATCTGAGGCGGCGTGGATGCGGCCGAGGCGTCGCAGCGACTCATCGTCAAAGCTTTGAGCGCCCAGCGAGACGCGGTTGATGCCTGCAGCGCGGTAGTCAGTGAAGCGCCCGCGCTCGATCGTGCCGGGATTGGCCTCGAGCGTGATCTCCGCGCTGGCGGCGATCGGCAATTCGATCCGCAACGCGTCCAGCAGCCCGGCGAGCGAGGCCGGCGAGAACAGGCTCGGCGTGCCCCCGCCGAAGAAAATGCTGCCGATCTCACGTCGCGGCGTAGCGTCCTGCGCGAGCTGCGCGACCAGGTCCGCTCGCAGCGCCTCGATGTAAGCCGCCTCGGGCAGCGCGTCGCGCAGGCTGTGTGAATTGAAGTCGCAATAGGGGCACTTGCGCACGCACCAGGGGAAGTGCACGTAGAGCGCCAGTGGCGGCAGGCTGGATCCCAGGCTCATCGGCTCACCGCACAGGTCCTGGCCGCAACGGTTGCAGCGCTTGCATCAGCGAGCGCATGGCCATGGCGCGATGGCTCAGCCGGTTCTTGAGCTCGAGCGGCATTTGTGCGGCCGTCTGAGGCTCGCGGCCGGCCATGAACGGCCTCTCGGGTATAAAGAGAGGGTCGTAGCCGAAGCCGCCCGCGCCGCGCGGCGCGGGCGCGATCGAGCCCGGCCAGCTGCCATACGCGAGCAAAGGCGCCGGATCATCCGCTGTGCGCACGAGTGCGAGCACGCAGCGATAGCGCGCCGTGCGTGCCGCCTGCGGCACGCTCAGGAGCTGCGCGAGCAGTCGCGCATTATTATCCTGCTCGCTGGCGCCCTCGCCTGCATAGCGCGCCGAATGCACGCCGGGCGCGGCGCCGAGCGCATCGACTTCGAGGCCCGAATCATCCGCGAGCGCCGGCAGGCCGCTCAGATCGGCGGCGTGGCGCGCCTTGAGCAATGCGTTGGCCTCATAGGTGCTGCCGGTCTCGGCGATGCTCGCAATGCCCAGCGTGCTTTGCAGGATCAGCTCGATGCCGAGCGCTCCCAGCAGCTCGGCGAATTCGCGCTGCTTGCCCGCGTTGGCGCTCGCCAGCACGACCCGGCTGGCCAGCGCCGCACTGAGCGCGCGTGGCAAATCAGACACCGAGTGCCTGCGCCTGCAGCGCGCACAGCTCGCCGATGCCGGCCGCGGCCAGGTTGAGCAGGGTATCGAGCTCATGGCGCCGGAACGCATGCCCTTCCGCCGTGCCTTGCACCTCGATGAACGCGCCGCCGTTGTTCATGACCACGTTCATGTCGGTCTCAGCCTCGGAGTCCTCGGCATAATCGAGGTCCAGCATCGCCACCCCGCGCACGATGCCGACCGATACCGCCGCGACCTGCCCGTGCAGTGGTGATGCGCTCAACTGCCGGCGTGTGCGCAAGGTCTCGCAGGCGTCGGCCAGCGCCACGTAGGCGCCCGTGACCGAGGCGGTGCGCGTGCCGCCATCGGCCTGCAATACGTCGCAATCGATGGTCACAGTGCGCTCACCGAGTGCGGCCAGATCAAGCGCGGCACGCAACGAGCGCCCGATCAGGCGCTGTATTTCCTGCGAGCGCCCACTCTGCTTGCCGCGCGCCGCTTCGCGTGGGCTGCGCGTGTGGGTAGCCCGCGGCAGCATGCCGTATTCAGCCGTGACCCAGCCCTGTGACTTGCCGCGCAGGAACGGCGGCACGCCCTCCTCAACGCTCGCCGTGCACAACACACGCGTCTCGCCGTACTCGACCAATACCGAGCCCTCGGCGTGGCTCGTGTAGTGGCGCGTAAAGCGCACCGGGCGCAGTGCGTCGGCGGCGCGGCCGTTGTGGCGCAGAATCTTGTCCAGCGGATCTCTCCTAATCGAGGAAGCGCAGCGCGATGGCTGAGGTATTGTCGCTCGCGCCGCCGGCGTTGAGCAGCGCCTGAGTCGCGAGCGCCGCCAGCGTATCGCGCAGCGACAAGCCCAGTGTCACGAACGCGCTCGCAATCACCGCATCATCGAGATTGGCCCAGAAACCATCGGTGCACAGCAGCAGCACGTCACCGGCGAGCAGCGCATGGCGTGTGCTGATACCCATCTCCGGCAGCATCGATTCTCCGCCGAGGCAGGATTCAACGAAGTTGCGCATCGGGTGATGCTGTACCTGTCCGGCACTGATGACCCCTTCGCGCACCAGCAGCTCGACGTGACTGTGATCGCGGGTACGCTGCTGCACCCTTCCGGCACGCAGCAGATAGATCCGGCTGTCGCCCACGTGCGCCCAGTACGCCGAGGACTGCTGCACGATGCACACCGCGCAGGTTGCACGCGGCCGCAATTCGAGCGGTACGCGCGCGCCGTAGGCCACGACCCCTTCGTGTGCGACCCCGAGCGCGAGGTGCAGAAATCCCAGTGGATCGAGCAATGGCAGCGGAGTCTGCAGGAAGCGCTCAGTGACGCTGCGCTGCGCAATGTCGGCTGCGGCCTCGCCGTCCGCGTGCCCGCCCATGCCATCGCAGGCGACCAATAACGCGGCCTGCTCGGACAGCGCCACGGCAATGCGATCCTGATTGCTCTCGCGAGTGCCCTGGAGGCTCAGTTCAGCATGTTCGACCCGCAAGCGAGCTCCGAGGCTTTCCGCTAGACTTCGCCGCGCTTTATACACCATCGACCGTCCCATGATCGCAAGCATGACGGGATTTGCGCGGCGCGAGCGCTCCGGCCCCTTCGGCACCCTCGTCTGCGAGCTGCGCAGCGTCAATCACCGCTTCCTCGATGCGACGCTGCGGTTGCCCGACAATTGCCGCGCGCTCGAGCCCGAATTGCGCCAGGCGATCGCGCGCGAGCTCAAACGCGGCAAAGTCGACTGCACATTGCAGCAGCGTGCGCAGTCCAATGCGGCCGCCAGTCTCGACATCGACCAGGCAGCCCTCGAGCGCCTGTTGGGACGCCTGCAGGAGCTCGAGGCAGCGCTGCCCGGCCGCGCGCAGATAGATCTGATTGAGCTGCTGCGCTGGCCCGGTATCGTGCGCGAGGACGCCACCGACGCCGAGGGCCTACTGCGGGCGGTGCGCGAATTGTTCGCCGATGCGCTCGATGAGCTCGCGCGCGCCCGCGCGCGCGAAGGCGCGCGGCTCGCGGAATTGATCGAGCAGCGCTGCGCCACGCTGCACGCCCTGATCGCGGCGGTACGCGCGAGATTGCCGGCGGCACAGGCGCAGACACGCGAGCGTTTTCTCGAACGCTTGCGCGATCTGGGCGCGCAGGCGGATCAGGATCGCATCGAGCAGGAGATTCTGCTGATGCTGCAGCGCTTCGATGTCAGCGAGGAGCTCGACCGCCTTAGCGGCCACATCGAGGAGACTCGCCGCACGCTCGGCGGCGCAGAGCCGGCCGGTCGTCGGCTGGATTTTCTGTTGCAGGAATTCAATCGCGAGGCCAACACGCTGTCGTCGAAATCGCAGGATCTGGAAACCACGCGCGTGGCGGTGGAGATGAAGGTGCTCATCGAGCAGATGCGCGAACAGGTGCAGAACATCGAGTAGCCGTGAACTGATTGAGTGGGAAAACTTTTCGTCATTTCCGCACCGTCCGGGGCCGGCAAGACCAGCCTGGTGCGCTCGCTGCTGGCGGCGCGGCCGAACCTGGTGGTGTCGGTCTCGCACACGACCCGCAAGCCGCGGCCGCTGGAGCTCGAGGGGCGCGACTATTATTTCGTCACCCCGGAGCGCTTCAGGCAACTGGTCGATGAAGGCGCCTTCCTCGAACACGCGACCGTCTTCGGCAATGAGTACGGCACGGGTCGGGCACAGATCGAAGACAAGCTCGCAGCCGGCAACGACGTCTTGCTCGAGATCGACTGGCAGGGCGCGCGCCAGGTCCGACGCGCGCGGCCTGATTGCACCAGCATCTTCATTCTGCCGCCGTCGCGAGCGACGCTGGAGCAGCGGCTGCGCGAGCGCCGCACCGACAACCCTGAAACCATCGCGCGGCGACTCGCGGACGCCGCGACCGACATATCGCATTACGATGAGTTCGAATACGCAGTGGTGAATGACCAGTTCGAGCGCGCCACGCGTGAGCTCGGAGCGATCCTGGACGGGGCCGGCGCGCCGCTGCGCACGCAGCGAGTAGAGATTCGCAGCCTGATCAAGACCCTGCTGGCGTGAACGGGTCGGGGCGGGCTGCGGCGCTGGCGCGCTGCGACGCCGATGCAGTACACTGAGCGCCAATCCCCGGTATTTTATGGATATTTGCTATGGCCCGAGTGACCGTCGAAGACTGCCTCAAGAACGTCGACAATCTGTTCCAGCTGGTTTTGCTGGCGAGCCAGCGCGCCCGGCGGCTGGCCAATGGCGCTGAGCCCACGGTAGCGATCGAGAACGATAAACCGACCGTGCTGGCGCTGCGCGAGATCGCGGCCGGCAACATCACGCCCGAGATGTTGCGCGAGCCCGAGCCGCGCCAGGACGCCCTGGTGGCCGAGCCCGAGCACGAAGCGAGCTTCCGCGCCCCGCAATTCGGCTTGATCGATCGCGAGCTCTGATCGAAGCCGAGGTTCGGTATACGAGGCGGCTGTGGACTATGCGTCTTCGCTCTTGGGGTTGCTGCCCGGCGCGAAGCGCGGTACTCCGGGTGTCAAAGAGCTGCTGGTAAAGGTCGCGACCTACCTGCCGCCCGAGCAGGTCGAACGCATACGCGCCGCGACTGAGTTTGGCGCTGCCGCCCACCAGGGACAGACGCGCGTCTCCGGCGAACCGTACATCACACATCCGGTGGCGGCAGCCGAGATCCTCGCCGATCTGCATTTGGATGCCGACACGATCGTCGGGGCGATCCTGCACGATGTGATCGAGGACACCCCGATCGCAAAGTCGGATATCGAGCAGCGCTTCGGCCACGACGTGGCCGAGATCGTCGACGGCGTGACCAAGCTCGACCAGATCCGCTTCAAGAACCGCGAGGAAGCGCAGGCGGAGAACTTCCGCAAGATGCTGCTGGCGATGGTGCGCGATCTGCGCGTGATTCTGGTCAAGCTCGCCGATCGCACGCACAACCTGCGCACTATCGAGTCCCTGGCGCCGGCCAAGCGCCGCCAGATCGCGCGCGAGACGCTCGACATCTACGCGCCAGTGGCCGAGCGGCTCGGGCTGTACGCGATGAAACTCGAGCTCGAGGATCTGGGTTTCCGCACGCTCTATCCGCAGCGCTACCGCGTGATCGAGCGGGCACTCAAGCGCGCGCGCGGCAATCAGAAGGAATTTCTGACCAAGATCCGCCAGCAGCTGGAGAGCGCACTGAAGAAGGCGGCCGTCGCCGGCGAGGTGGAGTCGCGCGAGAAGCATCTGTACAGCATCTACCGCAAGATGCTGCGCAAGCGCACCACTTTGGCCGAGATCGTCGATGTCTACGGGCTGCGCATCATTGTCGATTCCGTCGACACCGTGTACCGCGCGCTCGGTATCGTGCACAGCGTCTACAAGCCCATGCCCGGCCGGTTCAAGGATTACGTCGCGATCCCGCGCGTGAACGGCTATCAATCGCTGCATACGAGCCTGTTTGGTCCCAACGGCGTGCCGATCGAGGTGCAGATCCGTACCAAGGACATGGATCAGATCGCCGAATCGGGCATCGCGGCGCACTGGAAGTACAAGCAGGACGACCGCGAGGGTTCGGCGCAACAGGAGCGTGCGCGCAAGTGGCTCTCCAACCTCGTGGACCTGGAGGTCGGAGGCAACCCCGGGGAGTTCATCGAGAGTGTCAAGGTCGACCTGTTTCCCGACAAGGTCTACGTCTTTACTCCGCGCGGCGAGATTTTGCGCCTGCCGCGCGGCGCGACCGTGGTGGACTTCGCCTACGCCGTGCACACCGATATTGGTAATCGCTGCGTCGCGGCCAAGATTGATCGGCGCCTCACGCCATTGCGTACGGTGCTGCGCAATGGCCAGACCGTGCAGATCATCACCGCCAAGGGCGCGAGCCCGAATCCCTCCTGGGTTAATTTCGTCGCGACCGCCAAGGCGCGCTCGGCAGTGCGGCATTATCTGAAGAGCCTGCATCGCAGCGAAGCCGTCGAGCTGGGACGCCGCCTGCTCTCGCAGGCGCTGGCTGAGTTCAAGCTCGAGCTCGACGCGGTCCAGCCGCAGGCGCTGGCATCGGCGGTGGCCGAATTTGGCCTCAAGGACGCCGATGACCTGTATGAAAAGGTCGGGCTCGGGGAGCGCCTGGCGCCACTGGTCGCACGGCGGCTGCTACCGGGCGAGCAGATTGATGCCGCCGACGGCAGCGCCTCGCCCCTGGCGGTCGCAGGCACCGAGGGACTGCTGGTCAGCTATGCACATTGCTGCTACCCAGTCCCAAACGATCCGATCTTCGCCTTCATGAGCACGGGTCGCGGCATCGTAATTCACCGCGAGATCTGCGCCAATGTGGACGATTACCGCAAGCACCCGGACAAATGGCTCTCGGTGAGCTGGCAACATAAGCCCGGTCGCATGTTCCTGGCGGAAATCCGGATCGTGACCCTGAACCGCATGGGCGTGCTGGCAGCTTTGTCGGCCGCCATCGCCGGCACGCAGACCAACGTCAGTCACGTCTCGATCGAGCAGCGCGATGCGGAGACTTCGGTCATCGTGTTCGTGGTCGAGGTCGCGGACCGCGCGCAACTGGCCGGCATCATGCGCGTCGTGCGGCGCATGCCGGACGTGCTGCGGGTCGAGCGCTCATTGCCCGGCAATGCGCGCCGTCGCGAGCGAGCGGACACGCTCGAGGACGACAGAACCGAGGAAGCACAGGCGCCATAACGAGGAGGGCTAGCCACTTGCATCGACAAAGCATCCAGACCGCCGCCGCACCCAAAGCCATCGGCACCTACTCACAGGCCGTACGTGCCGGCGACGTTGTCTATATCTCGGGTCAGATTCCGCTCGACCCTGGCAGCGGACAGCTGATCAGCGGCGACATCGACGCCGAGATCCGCCGCGTGTTCGAAAACCTTAAGGCCATCGCACAGGCCGCAGGCGGCTCGCTCGCCGACGTCGTGAAAGTCACGGTCTTTCTGACCGACATGGCGAATTTCCCCAGACTCAACGAGATCATGTCGACCTATTTCAGCGAACCGTATCCGGCGCGCGCGGCCGTCGGGGTCGCGGCACTGCCGCGCGGCGCCAGAGTCGAGATGGAGTGCGTGCTCAGTCTCGCCTGATGCGCGCGGCCACGCCCGCGCGCGCGGCGCCGGGGCCTGCCGTCAGGCGCGGCGCCGCCTCCGGGGCGTTGCGCATGCGCCTCGCGCGCCTCGGCGTCGAGCAGCCGAGTGACATTCTGTTCCTGCTGCCATTGCGCTACGAGGATCGCACGCACGTGCAGCCGATCGGCGCACTGCAGGAGGGCATGCACGCGGTGATCGAAGGCGAAGTATTGCTCGCCGAGATTGTCGTGCGTCGGCGTCGCATGTTGCTGGTCAGGCTGGCTGACGGCTCGGGCTCGTTGACGCTGCGTTTCTTTTGTTTTTCCAATGCGCAGCGGCTGGCACTCGCGCGCGGCGCGCTGCTGCGCTGCCATGGCGAGCTGCGGCGCGGTCCGTTCGGCCTGGAGCTCGTGCATCCGGAATACCGGCATATCGCGGCGCTCAACGAAGCATTGCCGCAGACGCTCACGCCGATTTATCCCAGCACCGAGGGCCTCGCGCAAGGCCGCTTGCGCATGCTGGTCGATCGAGCGCTGCGCGCTCTGGAGCAGGACGGCGTCGTCGAGCTGTTGCCGGCCAGCGTGCTCGAGCGCTTGCACCTGCCCTGCCTGCGCGCTGCGCTCGAGACCATGCATCGGCCGCCGCTGGGAACGCAGCTCAGCGAGCTGGCGACGGGCCGCCATCCGGCACAGCGCCGGCTGGCTTTCGAGGAACTGCTGGCCCATCAGCTCTCGCTGATGCAATTGCGTCGCAGCTCGCGCCGTGAGCGCTCGCGCTGCCTGCCGGACCCTGCCGCGCTCGAGGCACGCTTGCTCGCTGCGTTGCCATTTCGCCTCACGGGCGCACAGCGGCGCGTGCTCGAGGAGATCGATCGCGACCTGAGCCAGAGCGCGCCGATGGCGCGACTGGTGCAGGGCGACGTGGGCTGCGGCAAGACCGTGATCGCGGCCGCTGCCGCGGCGCGCACCATCGGCAGCGGCGCGCAGGCTGCGTTCATGGCACCGACCGAGCTGTTGGCCGAACAGCATGCGCGCTCGCTCGCGCGCTGGTTCGGGCCGCTCGGCATTCCGGTTAGCCTGCTGACCGGCTCGCAGGGCGCGCGCGCGCGGCGTGCGGCCCTGGCGGCCGCGGCCAGCGGCGAGGCGCGCCTGTGCGTGGGCACGCATGCCCTGTTCCAGGCAGGCGTGCGCTTCGCGAATCTGGCGCTGGCAATCATCGACGAGCAGCATCGCTTCGGTGTGCAGCAGCGCCTGCAGCTCGCGGCCAAGGGCGAGGCGCTCGACGCACGCGTACCGCATCAATTGATCATGAGTGCGACGCCGATCCCCCGCACACTGGCTATGACCCTGTATGCCGATTTGGATGTCTCGATCGTCGATGAGCTGCCGCCGGGCCGTACCCCGGTGCGCACGGTGGTGGTCGGCGAACGCAAGCGCGCGCAGGTGGTTGAGCGTATCGATCGGGCCTGTGGCAGCGGCCGGCAGGCGTTTTGGGTCTGCCCATTGATCGAGGAGTCCGAAGAGCTCAATTGTCAGGCGGCCGAGCAGACCGCCGAAGCGCTGGCCGAGGCGTTGCCCGCGCGGCAGGTCGAGCTATTGCACGGGCGTATGGCCCCGAGAGTCAAAGAGCAGATCATGCAGCGCTTCGTTGGCGGCCAGACGCAATTGCTGGTGGCCACGACGGTGATCGAGGTCGGTGTCGATGTGCCTAATGCGAGCCTCATGGTCATCGAGAACGCCGAGCGCATGGGTCTCGCGCAGCTGCATCAATTGCGTGGCCGCGTCGGCCGCGGCGTGCACGAGAGCAGCTGCGTATTGCTGTACCGCGAGCCGCTCTCGCCGCTGGCGCGGGCACGGCTGGCCGCAATCCGCGAGAGCGATGACGGCTTTCGCATCGCGCGCCGCGACCTGGAGCTGCGCGGTCCCGGGGAACTGCTCGGCCGGCGCCAGACCGGGCTGGCGCAATTGCGCATCGCCGATCTGTCGCGCGACGCCGATCTGCTCGAAGAGGTGCGCTCGGCGGCAGCTACGATGCTGGCGAGCATGCCGGAGCGCGTGACGGCGCTGCGCCGGCGCTGGATCGGCGAGCGCGAACAGTATGGCCGTGTCGGCTGACACGGCATGGCGGCGTGCCGAGGCAGTGGAGCGCCGACCGCGCTTGCTGCGACGCGCGCTGTTGCTGGCGCGACTCGTGCGCCTGGATCGCCCGATCGGAATCTGGCTGCTGCTGTGGCCCACGCTCTGGGCCGTGTGGATCGCGGCCGACGGGCACCCGCAGCGTCGTCTGCTGGCCATATTCGTTCTGGGCACCATCGTCATGCGCAGCGCGGGCTGCATCGCCAACGACTTGGCCGACCGCAACATCGATCCGTACGTGCAGCGCACGCGCGCGCGGCCGCTGGCCTCGCGCACGATCTCCCCGTACGAGGCACTGGTGCTGCTGGGCGTGTTGCTGGCGGTGGCTTTGTGCCTGGCGCTCTGCCTCAACGCATTCAGCGTGCAGCTCGCGTTCGTGGGTGCGGCACTGGCGCTGACCTATCCGCTGCTCAAGCGCCTGTTTGCCATGCCGCAGCTGTATCTGGGATTGTGCTTCGGCTGGGGCGTGCCGCTCGCGTTCGCGGCAACTCTGGGCACGGTGCCGCGCGTAGGCTGGCTGCTGTTGATTGCGACGGTGCTCTGGGCGGGCGTCTACGACACGCAGTACGCCATGGTCGATCGCGACGACGACGTGCGCATCGGCGTGCAGTCGAGCGCGATTCTGTTCGGCGACATGGATCGAATCATGATCGGCGCGATGCAGCTCATGGTCTTGCTGGCGCTATGGCTCGTGGGCCGCTCGCTGCATTTCGGGCTGCCCTACGATTGTGGGCTTGCAGTCGGCGCGCTGCTGTTTGGCGCGCAGCAGTGGCTGATTCGCAAGCGCTCGCGCGAGGCGTGTCTGCAGGCATTTCAGAACAACAACTACTTCGGCGCCGCGATCTTCGCCGGCATCCTGCTGCAATACGCCACGCGCGGCTGAGCCGCAACCCCGCGGCGCGCAAGGCAAGTCCATATGCCCATGAGTCAGCGCGACGTGAGCCTGCTGTCCGCCGTGCTCAGCGTGATCGCTGGGTCGACCGACACGATCGGCTACCTCGGATTGCACGGCCTGTTCACCGCGCAGATCACCGGTAACCTCGTGATCGTGGCGGCGCACATCACCACGGGTAATCCGGCGATCACGGCGCTGCTGTTGGCCGTGCCGGTCTTCATGCTGGTGTTGCTGGGGACGAGCGTGCTGACGACTGTGCTGCAGCATCGGCATCTGCCGACACTTGCGCCCTTGCTTGCCTTGGAGCTGCTGCTGTTGATCAGCTTCGACGCGCTGTGCGTCGCGGCGGGCTCGCCCTTTCATCTGGATGCGCCGCGCGGGGTGCTGGCCGGCATGTTCGGCGTGGCTGCAATGGCCGTGCAATCCGCGCTCGTGCAGACCTCGCTCTTGGGCACGCCGGTAACGGGCGTGATGACGACCAATGTAACGAACTTCGTACTCGCGCTCGGCCAGTGGCTGCTGCCGCTACGCGCCGGCGCGCGCGAAGAGGCGCACCGCAAGGCCATGCGCATTCTGCCGGTCATCGTCGGATTCATGCTCGGCTGTGCGCTCGGCGCTGCCGCTGAGAACGCGTATGGGCTGCGCGCGCTCGCCCTGCCGGCAGCCCTCGCAGTGCTCGCCATGCTCATGGGTTTGCGCCTGAGCGCGCGCGGCTAGCAGGCGGTTGGCCGTGGGGCCTTACGCTTGCCCCTTGTATGCGTTGTCCGCACAGACCCGCAGGACAAATCGAAAGGGTCAGAAACCGTACAATTGTCAACTTTGCGGCGTGAGTTTGGTTGACAAGACTGGAAGCCGTGCGGAATATTCGCAGCGGACTGGTCACAGGCAGGAACGGCGATGCACGATGGCTCGAGCCCGCTCGCTTTCGCGGCGGCAAGCAATGCGGCGCAGCCGGCGCCTGGCCCTGATCTGCCGCGTCATGACTGGTCGCTGGCGCAGGCCGAAGCACTGTTCGCGCTGCCCTTCGCCGACCTGATCCTGGATGCTCAGCGTGCACACCGCGCCTGGCACACCCCGAACACGGTACAGATGAGTACGCTGCTGTCGATCAAGACCGGCGCCTGCCCGGAAGACTGCGCGTACTGTCCGCAGAGCGTGCGCTACGACACCGGTGTCGGCGCCGAATCGCTGATGCCGCTGGAGCAGGTGCTCGAGCGCGCGCGCGCGGCGCGCTCTGCCGGCGCCACGCGTTTCTGCATGGGCGCGGCGTATCGTTCGCCGAAGCGACGTGAGCTCGAGCAGATCGTGCGCATGGTGCGCGAGGTCAGTGCGCTCGGACTGGAGACCTGCGCCACCCTCGGTATGCTCGACCCGGCACAGGCGCGCGCACTCAAGGAGGCGGGGCTGGACTATTACAACCACAATCTCGACACCTCCGAGGCGTACTACTCGCAGATCATCTCGACGCGCGGCTACCAGGATCGGCTCGACACGCTCGAGGCCGTGCGCGCCGCCGGCCTGAACGTGTGCTGCGGCGGTATCGTCGGCATGGGCGAATCGCAGCGCGATCGGGCGCAGATGCTCGTGACGCTCGCGAACCTCCCCGCACATCCCGAGAGCGTGCCGATCAATCAACTGGTGCGTGTGCCCGGTACACCGCTGGCGAATGCACCGGATACGGACCCGTTCGAATTTGTACGAACCATCGCAGTGGCGCGCATCATGATGCCCAAAGCCCAGGTGCGTCTCTCGGCCGGCCGCGCTTCAATGAGTGATGAACTGCAGGCGCTCGCCTTCCTGGCCGGTGCGAACTCGATCTTCTATGGCGAGAAGCTTCTGACAACGGGCAATCCCGACGTCACGCGCGACCGCGCGCTGCTGGCGCGTCTGGGCATGCGGCCCGAGGTGGCTGCGGCGGGTCTGGGTGCGGCTTGATTCGGCTCGACTGCGCAGCGAGCTCGAGGCGCTCGAGGCGCGCCACGAGCGCCGCCGCCGTCGGCTCGTCGAGGCAATCCCGGATCCGGCTCGACCCTCGCGCGTGCGCGTCGACGGCCGCGAGCTGCTGAATTTCTGCAATAACGATTATCTGGGCCTGCGCACGCACCCATCGCTGATCGAGGCGGCGGCTGCGTGCATGCGGCGCGACGGCTTCGGCGCCGGCGCCGCGCACCTGTTGACCGGCCACTCTCGTGAGCATCACGCGCTCGAGGCCGAGCTCGCCGCCTTCACGGGCCGCGAGCGCGCGCTGCTGTTCTCGAGCGGCTACATGGCGAACCTCGGCGTGATCAGCGCGCTGAGCGCGCGCCACGATGGCGTGCTTGCGGACCGGCTTAATCACGCCTCGTTGCTCGACGGCGCGCGCCTCTCGGGCGCGCGCCTGCGCCGCTATGCGCACCTGGATGCGCTCAGCGCGCGGGCCATACTCGAGCGCCATCCGGATACTGCGCTGATCGTCACCGATGGGGTCTTCAGCATGGATGGCGACATCGCGCCGCTGCGCGAACTCGCGGCGCTGGCGCAGCAGTACGGCGCCTGGCTCATGGTCGATGACGCCCATGGACTCGGCGTACTCGGCGCGCTCGGCCGCGGTAGCCTGGAGCACTGCGCAGTGGATGCGCGCGCCGTGCCCATACTGGTGGGTACCCTCGGCAAGGCACTGGGGAGCTTCGGTGCGTTCGTGGCAGGTGATGCGGCATTGATCGACACGCTGATTCAGCGCGCGCGCAGCTACGTCTATACGACCGCACTGCCGCCCGCGATAGCCGCGGCCACGCGCGCGGCATTGCGCCTGGTGCAGCACGAGCCCTGGCGGCGCGAGCGCTTGCGCAGTCTGGTGCAGCGTTTTCGCGCCGGTGCGGCCAGTCATGGCCTGCCGCTCATGGCGAGCTCGACACCGATTCAACCGCTGTTGATCGGCGAGTCGGCGCGAGCGCTCAGGCTCAGCGAGGCGCTCGAGAAATGCGGCTTCTGGGTCGGCGCGATTCGGCCGCCGACGGTGCCGCGCGGCAGTGCACGCCTGCGCGTGACGCTGTCGGCTGCGCACAGCGAGGCGGACGTCGATGCGCTGCTGCAGGCGCTCGCCGCGCAGTTCGCGCAGCGAACCGCGGCATGAGCGCTCTATACAGCGAGACCTGCGGTCGCGGTCCGCCACTGGGCCTGTTGCACGGCTGGGGCATGAACCTGCGCGTATTCGACGCGCTGCGCACGCAGCTCGCGCAGCGCTACACCGTCACGGCGCTGGATCTGCCCGGACATGGGCGCAGCCCCTGGATCAGCGGCCTGACGAGCGCGCAGCAATTGACTGAGCTCGCCGCGCACTTGCCGCGCGACGCGCTGTTGGTGGGCTGGTCGATGGGCGGACAGCTGGCATTGCAGCTCGCTGCCGCCGGCGCGCTACCGGTGCGTCAGCTGGCGCTGATCGCCTGCACGCCGCGCTTCGTGCACAGCGAGGATTGGCCGCACGGCTTGCCACCCGCACTCCTGCAGCAGTTCGCGCGACAGCTCGCGAGCAATCCGCGCCGCACGCTCACGGATTTCCTGTCGCTGCAGGTGCGCGGCAGCGCGCGCGCGGACATCGTGCTCGCGACCCTGCAACAGGCGCTGCTCGAGCATGGCGAGCCGCAAGCGGTGGCCCTGGCCGCCGGATTGACGTTATTGCAGCACAACGACCTGCGCGAGCTGGCGCGCGCGCTGCGCGTGCCGACATTGGTGATTGCCGGGCAATACGATCGCGTGACACCGTGCGGCGCTGCGCAGGCGCTGGTCGACATGTTGCCGCACGCGCAATTGCTCGCATTGCCGCGCGCGGGCCACGCGCCATTCCTCTCGCATGGCCAGGACGTGCTCGCAGCACTGCTCGCTCTGCAGCACGGGGCGCGCGAGCGCGGCGCGCGACGCGCGGCGCGAGGCCGACAGGCGGCCGGCCCGACTGCGCCATGAGCGCGTTCGAGCTGGATCGTCGCGCGCTGCTGCGCTCATTCAGTCGTGCCGCGCCGCATTACGATGCAGCCGCGCAGCTGCAGCAGCGTGTGCGCGCTGAATTGCTCGACCGGCTGCAATACTTCCCGCTCGCGCCGCGACGCATCCTGGATCTGGGCGCCGGCACCTGTCAGGGCGCGCGGCAACTGCAGCGTCGCTTTCGTGGCGCGCAGGTGCTCGCGATTGATTTCGCCGAGGGCATGCTCCAGCGCATGCCGCACGCGCGCTGGCCATGGCGCGCGGCGGCCATCGCGCGCATCTGCGGCGACGCCTACGCGCTGCCCCTGGCCGAGCACAGTGTCGAGCTCGTGTTCTGCAATCTGATGCTGCAGTGGTGCGATCGGCCCGCGCGCGTTTTTCAGCAGATCGCGCGCGTGCTGCGCCCCGGCGGACTGTTCCTGTTCTCGAGCTTCGGCGTCGAAACGCTGCACGAGCTGCGCCGCGCCTGGGCGGCGGCCGATGCGCGTGACACGCACGTGAGCCGCTTCGCTGATATGCCAGAGCTCGCCGCGGCACTCATGCACGCCGGTCTGGCCGAGCCGGTCATGGATCAGGAGCAGTATCGTCTCTACTACCCCGACGCCCGGGCGTTGATGGGTGAGCTCAAGCGGCTCGGCGCGCGCAACGCGCTGCGCGATCGCACGCGTGGGCTGACCGGACGCGCGCGCATGCAGGCCGTGCTCAGCGCCTATGAGGCGCTGCGCGCGCCGCAGGGCCTGCCCGCCACTTATGAGGTCATTTTCGGGGCCGCTTTTGGCGCACAGGACACCACGCGCAGGCGCGCTCACGGCGGCGACGAAAGCTCAGCTGAGTATGCGTTGCCGCTCAGCTCGCTGCGCAAAGGCCGTCGATGAGCCGGCGCGGGTGCGGCTTTTTCATTGCTGGCACCGATACGGGCTGCGGCAAAACCCGTGTCACCGTCGGACTGCTGCGAGCCTTGCACGGACTGGGCGTAGCCGCGATCGGCATGAAACCCGTCGCAGCCGGCACGATATCGACAGATTCCGGCATGATAAACGACGATGTCGCCAAGATCGCTGGTGAAAGCTATGACGACGAGAGCCGGCAGCCGCGCCCGGC
>JBEKWD010000005.1:0-19727 GCA_049513435.1 Steroidobacteraceae bacterium
AGACCTCGCCTGCTGTCGCGCCTGCGGCGGCCGCGCCCTCAGCGGCGGTCACGCTCAACAAGGGTGGCGCGAGCAGCCCCGGCAAGCTGGCCGCGCGGCCCTCCGGCACTGCCGCGAGCCCCGGCCTGCGGCCCGAGGATCGCATCGAGCTCGACACCACGCAGATCAGCGGCAACCGCGAGCTGCCCAAGGTCATGTACGTGGTGCCCTGGCGCCGGGCGGATCTGGGGGACGTCGGCGCGCGGCCACAAAAGAGCCTGCTGGATGAGGCGCTCACGCCGGTCGATCGCGACGTCTTTCGGCGCGAGAACCGCTACTACGCGGCGCTCGAATCGGGCGCAGCAGCGTCCAAGGCGCCGGCGCCAGAATCCAAGGATGAGAAGTAGGTCGCGGTATTGCGCGTTTCTATCACCTTAGCTTGCTCGTAATAGCTTGCTCGTAACGGCGGACCGGAGCGTCCAGACAAGGGAGTGAAGCACGATGAGTCTGTTCAGTCACATAGTTCGTTTCTTTCAGGGCGGCGGCCTGATGATGTATCCCATCGCCCTCGTGCTGGTCGCGGGTATCGCGATCGCCATCGAGCGTTGGATCTATCTGGAGGTCACTGAGCGGCGCAATCGCGGGCTGTGGAATCAGCTCGTGCCGTTCCTGCAGCAAGGCAATTTCCGACAGGCCGTGCAGCTGACTTCCCGATCGCCTTCCGCGATCGCGCAGATCCTCAGCTACGGTCTCGCGCGCGTCGCCTCGGCGCGTCATCGCGATGACATCGAGAAAGCGATGGAAGAGAGCCTGATGGACGTGGTGCCGCGACTCGAGAAGCGCACCCACTACATTGCGACGCTCGCCAACGTGGCGACCCTCCTGGGTCTGCTCGGTACCGTGGTCGGTCTGATCAACGCCTTCGCCGCAGTGGCCACGGTCAATCCAGCCGAGAAGGCGAACCTGCTGTCCGCCAGCATCTCGGTGGCGATGAACTGCACGGCCTTCGGTCTGATCACGGCCGTTCCATTGCTGCTGATTCACGCCGTGCTGCAGACCAAGACCACCGATCTCATCGACAGTCTCGAGATGGCTTCGGTGAAATTTCTCAATGCCGTGACCGAGCGCCAGGCACAGCCCGCGCCGGCCGCGGCCTGACGCGCGTTTAAGGCAACCGGAAAGTAGCGCGTGCGCCGTCGTTCCTACATCGTGCGCAAGCTCGAGCGGCGCATGCGCAAGCCGACCGAGCTGCTGCTCGTGCCGATGATCGATATCTTCACGGTGTTGGTCACGTTTCTGCTCATGACGGCCGTGTTCTCCCGCACGGTCATCCTCGAGCTCAAGCTGCCGCCGTCGAACGCAGAGTTCACGCCTCCGCCGCCCGGTCTGCAGCTGGAAGTGGTCGTGCGCAAGGATTCGCTGCAGGTCGAGGATCGCAACTCCGGACCACTGGCTTCGTTTCCGAGCCATGACGGCGCCTACGATTATGAGGGGCTCTCGCTATACCTGGAGCGCGTCAAGTCCAAGTATCCGGACAAGACCGAGGCCACGGTGCTGCTGGAACCGGACATTCCCTACGACGTCGTGGTGCAGATCATGGATCGCACGCGCGTGTTCGAGGCCAACGCCGGACTCAATGTCGTGCAGTACGAGCTATTTCCCGATGTCTCGCTGGGCGATGCGCCTGCGGTCGCGGACAATGCGGCTGCGCCGGCCGGAGTGCAGCCATGAGCATGTCACGACGCGCCAAGTACATGCTCGAGCACCAATTGCGCAATCGCGCGGGCGGGCAGCTCAATCTGATCCCGATGATCGACATCCTGACGGTCATGGTGTCGTTTCTGCTGGTCTACTCGACCAATGTCGAGGTCGTGCAAAACAGCAAGGGCATCGAGATTCCGCAGTCGATCTCCGAGAATCAGCCGCGCCAGACCGTGGTGGTGATGTTGACCAAGGACGATCTGTTCGTGCAGGGCGAGCGCATCGCCTCGGTGGCTGAGGTGCAGGCGAGCCCCGGTGACATCATTGAGCCGTTGCGCGCTGCGCTCAAGCGTCCGACGCTGGTTGGCCAGCAAATCACGGCGCAGGATCTCGCACAGCGCGAGATCACGGTCATGGGAGATAAATCGCTGCCCTACGACGTGATCAAAAAGGTCATGCGCACCTGCACCGATGCGGACTATGGCCGCATCTCGCTTGCGGTGTTGCAGAAAGACAAGCCTGTGCCTGCCGGCGCGGTGCCGAACACGTAGCGGCGGGCCTCAGGATGCAATTATCTCCGTACTACCGCAGCTACGCGCTCGCCTGGGAGACCGACCCCGAGGAGCAGCGCCGCTTCCGCCGATTCATGACGATTGCCTTCGGGCTGCTGGTACTGCTTGGACTCTTACTGCCGCTGATTCATCTGCCGCGCGCGACCGAGGCGCCCGCCGAGGCGGTGCCCGAACGTCTGGCGCGCCTGATGGCGCAGGAGCAGCCCAAGCCGCCGCCACCCCCGCCGCCGCTGCCGTTGCCCAAACCGACCGAGCAGCCCCCCAAGCCGGTTGATCGCGTGGCCGAAGCCAAGCGCAAGGCACTGCAGTCCGGATTGCTCAAACTCAAGGATGAGCTCGCCGATCTGCGCCAGGTTGATCTCACGCCGCTCGAACAGACCAAAAACCTGCAGGCCGCGGTCGGCGAGGACAGTCACGCCGAGCGCTCATTGATCACCTCCAAGGCCGGCGCGGGCTCAGGCGGCATCACGACGGCCAACGCCAGCCGCGGTTTTGGCACTGGCGCGGGCTCACTGGGCGGGCACGACACCACTGCGGTGAGCTCACGCATTGCCGCGGTTGGAGCGGGCGGCAACGTGAATCGGGGCGGCAGCGGCAAAGCCTCGCGCACCGAGGAAGAGATCGCGCTGGTGTTCGACAGTAACAAAGGCGCCATCTATGCGCTGTATGGCCGCGCATTGCGCGATCAACCCGACCTGCGCGGCAAGCTCGTGCTCGAATTCACGATCAGCCCATCCGGTGAAGTCACCGAGTGCCGCGTGGTCTCGAGCGAGCTGCAAAATCCCGACTTTGAGCGCAAGATCGTTGCGCGCGTCCGGCTGTTCCACTTTGAGCCCAAGGACGTCGCGACCATGACCACGACCAAGCCGATAGAGTTCGTGCCGACCACCTGAAGCTGCTAACTCGCGCATCCCCTGCATTGCGCACGCCGAGCCTGCCGTGAACCTGCAGTCCGAAATCGATTACTTCAGCGAGCTGCAGCCCGTGGACCAGGCGCGGCTGCTGGCGGTGTTCCTGCACGAGCTCACGATCGAAGCGCGCACCACTTATGCCTCGGGCAGCGAGCAGGTGCACGATGCCGCGCGATTGCGCTTTGCCAATGAGATCGTCTGCAGGCTCGCGCGCTTCATCGAGCAATTGCTGGCCGATGATCAGACGCGGCCGGCCGATGAAGTGGTCATTCGAATGCTGCTCAGCGAGCGCGCCGACCATGCCGCCGAGCGACTCGTGATCAACGCCTATCGGCGCGCCATCCACGGGTTCGATCGCTACGATGCCACGGTGACCATGGACAAGTGACGGGGGCGAGCCGTAATTTCCAACGGTGGCGGTTCAATCTCTCGGTCAGGTCCTGATACTGCTGCTGGCGACGGTGCTCGTCGTGGCGCTCGGGCGGCGCATCGGGCTGCCGCCATTGCTCGGCTACGTGATCGTCGGCATCGTGCTCGGCCCGCACGCATTCGCGCTCATGCCGAATGGGTCGCAAACGCAGGCGCTGGCCGAGATCGGCGTGGTGTTTCTGCTGTTCACGCTGGGCTTGGAAATCTCCTTCCCGCGCATGATCGCCATGCGCCGCGAAGTGTTCGGGCTCGGCCTGGCGCAGACGCTGGTGGTCGCTACGGCCGGCGCGCTCATTACTCACGCCTTCGGCATTGCCTGGCCCAGCGCGCTCGTGCTCGGTGGGGCGCTCGCAATGTGCTCGACCGCGATCGTGCTCGCGCAGCTCGGGGAACAGGACGAGCTCAATCGCACACACGGGCGCTTGTCGTTCGCGATGCTGTTATTTCAGGACCTCGCGGTGGTGCCGTTGCTGGTGGTGGCGAGCGTGCTGGCACAGGGACGGGCAGGCTTCAGCGGTGCGATGGTCTGGCGACTCGTGGCGCTTGCCGTGCTGGCGCTGATCGCCGTGCTCGCCATCGGCCGCTGGCTATTGCGGCCCTTGCTCTACGCGATCGCGCACAGCCGCTTGCGCGAATTGTTCACGCTCGCGGCGCTGCTGGTGGTGTTGACCTCGGCCTGGATCACTCAGCAGCTGGGTCTGTCGATGGCTCTGGGTGCTTTCCTGGCCGGCATGATGTTGGCAGAGACCGAATATCGCCATCAAATCGAGGCCGTGATTCGACCGTTCCGCGAGCTATTGTTGGGCCTGTTCTTCATTTCGGTCGGCATGCTGCTCGATCTGCGCGTGCTCTACGCTCATTTCCTGAGTGTCATGGGTTTGCTGATTCTGAGCATGAGCGCCAAGGCGCTGTTGTCAGCGATCACCGCGCGCGCCTTCGAGCCCTCTCTGTTCAAGGCGCTGCGCACCGGTCTGGTGCTCGCCGGTGGCGGGGAATTTGGCGTGGCGTTGCTGACGATACTCGCGCGCGGCGAAAATCTGGTGCCTGCGCGTGCTGCCCAGCTGCTGCTCGCGACGGTGGTATTGGGCATGATCATGAGCCCGCTCGTGATCCGCTACAACCGCCGCATCGCGCGTGCATTATTGCGCGAGCACGGACCACCGCGCAGCTCCATGCAGGGCGCGGATGCGATCACGAGCGATCTGGCGCGTCGCGAGCATGTGATCCTGTGCGGCTTCGGCCGCGTCGGCCATCATCTGGCAAGCGTGCTCGTCTCACAGGGGTTCGAATATCTTGGCATCGATCTGGACCCGGCCAACGTACGCGCGGCGCGGCTGGCGGGCGAGCCCGTGGTCTGGGGCGACAGCGCCGATGATGAATTATTGCGCAATCTGGGCGTCGATCTGGCCAGCGTCGTGATCGTGACCTTTGCCGATAAGGCGCCCGCGCTGGCTGTCGTGCGCGCCGTGCGTCGGCTGAGCGCCGACGTGCCGGTGCTGGTGCGCGCCGAGGATGATACGCAGCTGGCCGAGTTCTCGGCGGCGGGCGCGACCGAGGTGGTGCCCGAGACCTTCGAGGCCAGTCTGACCCTGGTATCGCAGGCGCTGACGCTATTGCAATTGCCCGCGGCGCAGGTCACGCATGTGATTGACACGATTCGCCGGCAGCGCTATGCGACACTGCGCACACTGCCCGCGAGCGCTCGGCTCGAGGATAACGCCGCACCTGTGGAGCTGTTGCATTCTGTGGTACTGCCCCCACAGGCTTGGGCCGTGGGCCGCAGGCTCGAGGAAGTGCGCGGTCACGGGGCTGAGGTCGCCTTCACGGCAATTCGCCGCCAGGGCATCACCGGGCGCGAGCCGGCTGGGGATACCGAGCTGCGGGAGGGCGACGTGGTCATCATCTACGGCTTGCCCGCGGCGCTCGAGCGTGCGGAAGCGGTGCTGTTGACCGGATAGTAGAATGCCGGCCGGCATGCAGCGCGAACAGATCCAATTTCCCGCCCGTCACAATCCGCTGCGCGCGGATATGCATGCGCTCGGGCAGCTCATGGGCGAGGTCCTGCGCGAGCAGGGCGGCGAAGAGCTATTTCAGCTCGTCGAGCAGGACCGGCTCACGGCAATCCGCTGGCGCGAAGGGGTCGCAGGCGCAGCCGATGCGCTCGCAGTACGCGTGCGCGGGCGCCCGCCGCGCCTGGCGCGCGAGCTGGTACGCGCGTTCTCCGCCTGGTTTCAATTGGCGAACATCGCCGAGAAAGTGCATCGCATCCGCCGGCGCCGCGAGTACCTGCAGCAGGATGCCGAGCGGCCGCAGCCCGGGGGCGTGGAGGACACGCTCGCGGAGCTCAAGCGCGCCGGCTTGAGCCTCGAGCAGGTCCTGGAGCTGCTGCGTCAGTTGTCGATTGAGCCGGTCTTTCTGGCCCACCCGATGGAGTCGACCCGGCGCACGATCCTGCGCCGTCAGCAGCGCCTTGCGGCACTGCTGCTCGAGCGCAGCAACGCGGCGCTTGCGCCGCACGAGCGCCACACGCTGCTCGAGCGCATTCGCGCCGAAGTCAGCGCCGAATGGCAGACCGAGGAGCACCCGCGCGAACGTCTGACCATCGCCGATGAGCGCGAGCATGCGATCTTTTATCTCGCCGAGATCCTCTACCGGATCATTCCGGCCTTCTACCAGGAGATTGCCGCGGCGCTCGCCAAGCTCTATGGCGCATTACCCGAGACGCTGGAGCTGCCCGTCATTGTGCGCTTCGGCAGCTGGGTCGGCGGCGACATGGACTCCTCGACCGACGTACACGCCAAGAGCATCCGCGAATCCCTGGCGCGCGCGCAGCAGACGATCATCAACAATTACCACGCCGAATGCCTGCAATTGGCGCAGGTGCTCTCGCAGAGCGAGCGCCGGGTCGGCGTCTCGGCGGCCGTTACCCGTCGCATCGAGGAGTATCGCACCCTGGTGCCGGCCGCACTGGGCATGGGCGCCACGCATCACGACCGCATGCCTTACCGCATATTGCTCGGACAGATCGCCGAGCGACTGCGCGCCACCAATGAGGGACGCTCCAGTGGTTATCATCAGCCGGCGCAATTTCGCGCCGACATCGAACTGATTGCGCAGAGCCTGCTGATGAACCGCGGTGTGCACGCCGGCTATTTCTCGGCGCGCCGACTGCTCGCCCGCATCGACACCTTCGGCTTTCATCTGGCGACCCTCGATCTGCGCGCGCATGCCTCCGTGCACCACGCCGTGCTGGCGCAGGGGCTCGACGATCCGCAATGGCTCGGGCGCAGCGCCGCCGAGCGGCATGCGCGCCTGATCGAGATTCTCGAGAACGATGCCGGGCCGACAGGACCATTTGATGCGCTGGGCAAGCGCACGCTGGCGGTTTTCGACGCGATCGTGCAGAGCCGCCACCGCTACGGCGCCGATGCCATTGGGCTGTATATCGTTGCCGGTGCGACTGCGCCCGACGATGTGCTCGCGCCGCTGGTGCTGGCGCGCTGGGCCGAAGCTTATAACAAGAGCAACGGCGAGGTCGCGCTCGATGTGGCGCCGCAGTTCGACGGCATCGATACGCTGGATCGCTGCGGCTCGATCATGCGCGCATTGCTCGAGGACGCCGTGTACAAGCGGCATCTGGAGACGCGCGGGCGCCTGCAAACCGTGCTGGTCGGTTATGCCGACAGCGCTCAGGAGGCCGGCATGATCGCGGCGCGCCTGGCGGCCTACCGCGCCCAGCGCAATCTGTCCGAAGCGCTGCGCCGGGGCAATGAGGAGCATGTGCTGTTCTACAGCCGCGGCGGCAGCATTCCGCGCGGCGGCGGGCGCATCGACCGCGTGCTGCGCGCGGCGCCGGCCGAATCCGTCAGCGGTGTGCTGCGCTTTACCGAGCAGGGCGAGAGCATCAGTCAGAGCTATGGGCTGCGGCCCAATGCGATGCGCACGCTCGAGCGCGCGCTGAGCACGCTGGCGCTCGCGACCCTGGCGGTCAAGCGCGGTGTCGCGGTGCGCGAGAGCACGGCGCTGGCTGACTGTGTGAATCTGGTGGCGACGCACAGCGCCAAGAGCTGGCGCAGCCTCGTGCACGAGAGCGCCGAGTTCGCGCACTTCTTTCGAGCCGCGACGCCGATCGATGTCATCGAGCGCATGCAGATCGGCTCGGCGCAGTCCGCGTGGCCCAGAGAACAGGGCCTGGAGGCCGTGCGGCCCGTACCGTGGGTCTTCGCCTGGTCGCAGTCGCGTCATATGCTGCCCGGATGGTACGGCGCGGGCGCCGGGCTGCAGTGCGCGAAGAGCGAGCGCGGCCTGCTGCTGCTGCGCCGCTGCTATCAGGGCTGGCCGTTCTTTCGTACGTTGATCGATGATATCGAGACGATGCTCGCGCTCGCCGACCTCTCGATCGCCGCGCACTACGAGCGGCTGGCGAGCGCCGATTTGCGTCATTATGGGGTCACGCTGCGCGAAGAATATGAACGCGCCTGCGCCATGGTGCTCGAGATCAAGGAGTGCGGCGCGCTGCTCGACACCGACCCGACGCTGCAGCGGGGCATTGCGCTGCGCAACCCCTACGTCGATCCGATGAACTTCATGCAGGTCGATCTGCTCGAGCGCTGGCGCGCGAGCGGGCGGCAGAATCGCGAGCTATTCGAGGCGTTGCAGGCGAGCGTCAACGGTATCGCGCGCGGCCTGCAGACTACCGGCTAGGGCCGCTTATGCGCCCGGGCGGGGTTGATATAACCGCAGTGCCCGCCGATGATAGCCGCCCCGCGGCGTGTTCGAGCCGCGCAGGAGCTGCAAGAGCAAGCCGTGTACCGATACGATCAAATCGACCAGACTCTGGTCAACGAGCGCGTCGCGCAGTTTCGCGATCAGACCCGGCGATTTCTGGCCGGTGCGCTCACCGAGGACGAGTATCGGCCCCTGCGGTTGCGCAACGGCCTGTACGTTCAGCGCTTTGCGCCGATGCTGCGCGTGTCGATTCCGTACGGGCTGCTCTCGAGCACGCAATTGCGAATGCTGGGGCACATTGCGCGCCGCTACGATCGTGACTTCGGGCATTTCACCACGCGGCAGAACATCCAGTACAACTGGCCCAGGCTCGAGGACGTGCCCGATATTTTGGCCGAGCTGGCCAGCGTTGAGATGCATGCGATCCAGACCAGCGGCAACTCCATCCGCAATATCACAGCCGACCATCTGGCCGGCGTCGCACCCGATGAGATCGCGGATCCGCGGCCCTACTGCGAGATCATCCGGCAGTGGGCCACGCTGCATCCGGAATTCAGCTACCTGCCACGCAAATTCAAGATCGCGATCACGGCTGCACCCGCGGACCGGGCGGCGAGCGAAGTGCATGATATCGGCGTGCACCTGCGGCGCGGCGCACAGGGGGAGATCGGCTTCGAAATACTGGCGGGCGGTGGGCTGGGCCGCACGCCGATCGTCGGCCACAGGATCCGCGAGTGGCTGCCGCAGGCCGACCTGCTGGCCTATCTCGAGGCGATACTTCGGGTCTACAACCGCTACGGCCGGCGCGACAATATTCACAAGGCGCGTGTCAAGATCCTGATGCGCGCGCTCGGTGTGGCTGAATTCACGCGTCAGGTCGAGCAGGAATTTCTCGCCAGCGCGGACTTTGCGCCGCAGCTCAGCGCGGCGCAGGTCGAGCATATGCGCGGTTTTTTCCGGCCGCCGCCTTACGAGTCGCTGCCTGATGAGCCGCAGCCCAGCAGCGAGCGCGCGCCAAACGCTCGCGCCGATGCGGCCTTCTGCGCCTGGTATCGCTACAACACGCGCGCCCACAAGGTGACTGGCTATCGGGTCGTAATCGTCTCGCTCAAGAAGCACGGCGAGCCTCCCGGGGACGCCAGCGCAGCACAGATGGATGGGCTCGCGCAATTGGCCGAGCAGCACAGTTTCGGCATGATTCGCGTCACCCACGATCAGAACCTCGTGCTCGCCGACGTCTCGCAGCGCGCATTGCCGGAAGTGTGGCAGCGGCTCGAGCAGCTCGGGCTCGCGACCGCAAATATCGGCATGCTGACCGACATGATCTGCTGCCCGGGGCTCGATTTCTGCAGCCTGGCCAATGCGGGCTCGATTGACATTGCCAAGCAGATTCACGCGCGCTTCGACGATCTGGACTACCTCTACGAGATCGGTCCACTCGAGATCAAGATGTCGGGCTGCATGAACGCCTGTGGCCATCACCATATCGGCCACATCGGCATTCTCGGCGTCGATAAGCATGGCAAGGAGTGGTATCAGATCACGATCGGCGGCTCCTCGGCGCCGCCGGCGGCGCTCGGGGAGGTCATCGGTCCTTCAGTGCCCAAGGAGGCCGTGGCCGATACGATTGCCAAGCTCATTGAAGTCTATCTGCGCGAGCGGCGCGACGACGCGGAGCGTTTTCTCGACACGGTGCGCCGCATCGGTGTCGAACCATTCCAGGAGCGCGTTTATGCGGCAGATCATTCGCCGGCGTGAACTCGTGAGCGACGAGCTGCGCTATGAGGGCGAGGCATTCGAGCCCGGCACGCACGGCGTGCCGACACTGAGCCAGTGGCTCATTACAGCCGCGGCGCAACGCGGTCCGGCGGTGCTGTTGCGGGCCACCGATGAGCTCGAGCCGCTCGCATCGCAGCTGGCTCATCTGCGCTGGATCGTGGTGGAATTCGCTAAACCCGGGGATGGCCGCGGCTTCTCGCAGGCACGCTTGCTGCGCGAGCGTTACCACTATGAGGGTGAGCTGCGCGCACGCGGGGCGTTCGGTCGCGATCTACTGTTTTTTCTGGCCCGCTGCGGCTTTGACGCCTTTGATCCGAACCCTGGCGAGGACCTGGAAGCTGCGCTCGGCGCTTTCGATAGCTTCAGCGTCGCCTACCAGGGCGGCAGCGAGGGCATAGTGCACGTGCATGAGCGCGCCGCCGGTCTTTAGAACGCCGCGTGCGCGTGAGTAGCCCCGCGCTCGAGGATCCGGGCCTGCGCCTGGATGCTGCCGCTGCCGAAGCGCTCGCTACGGGCAGCGCCGAGGATCCCTTTGCGCTGCTCGGCCCGCACGCGGATGCCCAGGGCGTGGTCGTGCGCGCCTTTCTGCCTTCGGCCGAGGCCGTGGAGCTCATCGGCCCGGATGGCGATGTCATCGCCCCAATGCAGCCGCTGCAGTTGCCGGGACTTTATGCCGGACGCATGAATCAAGCGAGCGCTTACCGGCTGCGCATCCATTGGCCCGGCGGCGTAGTACAGGTCACCGAGGATCCGTATTCATTCGGGCTACTGCTCGGTGAGCTCGACGTCTACCTGCTCGCCGAGGGCAATCACCTCGAGCTCGGCCGCTGTCTGGGCGCGCAGGTCATGAGCATCGACAACATCGCCGGTGTGCGCTTCGCGGTCTGGGCGCCGAACGCACGGCGCGTCTCGGTCGTCGGTGATTTCAACAGCTGGGACGGCCGCCGCCATCCGATGCGCAAGCGCGTCGAGGCCGGTGTCTGGGAGCTGTTCATTCCAAGGCTGCCCATCGGCAGCGTCTACAAATACGAGATTCTGGGCCCGCATGGGTTGCTGCCACTCAAGGCCGACCCCGTGGCACTGCAGGTCGAGGTCGTGCCGCGCACCGCCTCGGTCGTGGCCGATCCGGCACCGTTCGAATGGATCGATGCGCGCTGGCTGCAGGCGCGCGGCGCGGGCGGGCAGCAATGGCACGCACCCATCTCGATTTACGAAGTGCATGCCGCATCCTGGCGGCGCAAGAGCACGGCTTGGCAGCCGCTGAGCTGGGATGAGCTGGCCGAGCAATTGATCCCATACGTGCGCGAGCTCAAGTTCACCCATATCGAGCTGTTGCCGATCATGGGCCACCCATTCGGCGGCTCCTGGGGCTATCAGGTACTCAGTCAATATGCGCCGCAAGCGGAATTCGGCGAGCCCGCGGCCTTTGCGCGTTTCGTCGACAGCTGCCATAACGCCGGCATCGGTGTGATTCTGGACTGGGTCCCCGGGCACTTCCCGACCGATGCGCACGGCCTGGCGTGGTTCGACGGCACCGCACTGTACGAGCACGCCGATGCGCGCGAGGGCTTTCATCAGGAATGGAATACCGCGGTCTACAACCTCGGTCGCAGGGAAGTGCACTCGTTCCTGATTTCAAGCGCATTGCACTGGTTCGATCGCTATCACATCGATGGCCTGCGGGTCGATGCGGTCGCCTCACTGCTGTATCGCGACTACGCACGACGCGAAGGCCAGTGGATCCCGAATCGCTATGGCGGCCGGGAAAATCTCGAGGCCATCGATTTTCTGCGCCATCTGAATGACGTCGTCGAACAGCGTTTCCCGGGCGCATTGATGATAGCTGAGGAGTCCACGGCCTGGCCTGGGGTGACGCAATCGACACGCGATTGGGGACTGGGTTTCAACTACAAATGGAACATGGGCTGGATGCACGACACGCTGCGCTACATGTCGCACGACCCGATCCATCGCTCATACGATCACAACGACATGACCTTCGGCCTGCTGTATGCGTTTTCCGAGCGCTTTGTGCTGCCGCTCTCGCATGACGAGGTCGTGCACGGTAAAGGCTCGCTGATTGGACGCATGCCGGGCGATACCTGGCAGCGCTTTGCGAACCTGCGCGCGTATTTCGGCTTCATGTGGACGCAGCCCGGCAAGAAGCTGCTGTTCATGGGCGGGGAGTTTGGCCAGGACTGGGAATGGAATCACGATGGCCAGCTCGACTGGGCGGCGCTCGAGCATCCGCTGCATCTGGGCGTGCAGCGCCTGATCCAGGACCTGAATCGCCTGTATCGCGTCGAGGCCGCATTGCATGCCAAGGATTGCGACAGTGCCGGCTTTCGCTGGATCGTCGGCGATGATCGGCACAACAGCGTGTTCGCCTGGTACCGCAGCGGCTATGACGATACGCCGCCGATCGTCGTGGTGTGCAACTTCACGCCGGTCCCGCGCCTGCATTACCGCATCGGCGTACCGCGCGCGGGCGGTTGGCACGAAATCCTCAATACCGATGCGTCGCTCTATGGCGGCAGCGACCTCGGCAACGGTGGCTGGGTGCAGACGAGCTCGATGAGCTCGCATGGACAGCCCTTTTCACTGGAGCTGACCTTGCCGCCTCTCGCCACAATACTATTGCGGCACGCGGGGTGAGCACAGAGCTGCCCACGCGCGTGCTCGCCAGCCCCTCGCACGCGCTCGGCGCCAACTGGGACGCGGAGGGCACGCATTTTGCGGTGTTTGCCGGCCATGCCGAGCAGGTGTACCTGTGCCTGTTTGACCCGAGCGGCCATGAGGAGCTCAGGCGCCTGCCAATGCCGGATTGCACCGACGGGGTATGGCACGGCTTCGTACCCTATGTCGCCCCGGGCCAGCTCTATGGCTATCGCGCGCACGGCCCCTACGAGCCGGAAGACGGTCATCGTTACAACGTCAATAAGCTGCTGCTCGATCCGTACGCGCGTGCGCTCGCGGGCAACTTGCGTTGGAGCGATGCGCTCTACGGCTATCGAGTCGGCTCGCCGCGCTCGGACCTGTCCTTCGATCGCAACGACAGCGCCGCGGCTATGCCGAAGGCCGTGGTCACATTCGATCGTTTTGACTGGGGCGCCGATCGGCCGCCGCGCACCGCCTGGTCCGATACCATCATTTACGAGGCGCACCTGCGCGGTCTGTCCATGCGCCATGAGGGCATTGCGCATTCCATGCGCGGCAGCGCGGCCGCGTTGGGCCACGAGCAGATCATCGCTCACCTGCAGCGCCTGGGTGTCACCGCGATCGAGCTCTTGCCGATACATGCGTTCGTGCAGGATCGGCCACTCATCGAGCGTGGGCTCGTCAATTACTGGGGCTACAACACGCTCGCATTCTTTGCTCCCGAAGCGCGCTACCTGCACAGCGGCAACCGCGATGAGCTCAAGGGTGCGATCAAGGCCTTGCATGCGGCCGGCCTCGAAGTACTGCTCGACGTGGTCTACAACCATACCGGGGAGGGTAGTGAGCTCGGTCCTACCTTAAGCATGCGTGGCCTGGACAATGCCGTGTACTACCGGGCCGCGGCGCACAACCTCAGGCACTGCATCAATGATACGGGCTGCGGCAACACCATGAATTTCGCGCATCCGCGCGTGATCCAATTGGCGCTCGATTCACTGCGCTACTGGGTGCGCGAGTTTCATGTCGATGGCTTTCGCTTCGACCTGAGCGTGACGCTCGGCCGTGACAGCAAGGGCTTTGATCCGCACGCGGGCTTCTTCGCCGCGCTGCTGCAGGATCCTACGCTCGCGGGCGTCAAGCTGATCGCCGAGCCCTGGGATCTGGGCCCGGATGGCTTTCAGCTCGGCCGGCATCCGGCAGGCATATCGGAGTGGAACGCGCAGTATCGCGACGATGTGCGGCGCGTGTGGCGCGGAGACTCCGGATTGCGCGGCGCGCTGGCTGCACGGCTGCAGGCCTCGGCGGATTTGTTCGATCATGATCGGCGCCGGACCTGGGAAGCGTTGAATTTCATCACCTCGCACGATGGCTTCACGTTGCAGGACTGGGTCAGCTACAACGAGAAGCACAACGAGATCAATGGCGAGAACAATCGCGACGGCACCGACCACAACGCGAGCTACAACTGGGGCGTGGAAGGCCCGACGGACGATGCCGCCATCATGCTGGTGCGTGCGTGCGTCAAGCGCGCCATGCTCGCGACGCTGTTGTTTTCTCACGGTACGCCGATGCTGCTGGGCGGGGATGAGTTCGGGCGCACGCAGCAGGGCAACAACAATCCCTATTGCCAGGACTCCGAGCTCTCATGGTTCGACTGGACGCTGGCGCAGAGCGCCTCTGGAATCGAGCAGCAGCAGTTTGTAGCGCGCCTGATCCGATTGCGGCGCGAGTACGCGAGCCTGCGCAGCAGCCATTATCATCATGGGCGCCTCGAGCCACTGCCGCAGGTGCGCGACATTGAATGGTTCGACGAGAATGGCGACGTCATGCGCATTGAAGACTGGCAGTACACCGAAGGGCGTCTGCTGTGCGTGCGCCGCGCGCTGCGCCTCGACGAGGAGCGCGCGCAGGTGAGTCTGCTGCTGATCAACAGCACGCCTGCAGCGCGGGTGTTTCAGCTGCCTCAGCCCGCGTTCCCGTGGTGGCTGCGTTTGGACACCGCTAATGTGGCGCGCAGCGATCAGGAGTGCGCGGACTCAGGTCTGGAGGTCGCCGCGCACAGCCTGCAGCTGCTGACCGCAACGGTACAGGCGCCTGCGCCCAAGATCATCGTGCACGAGCTGGAGGACACGGCCGTGCAACCGCAGGCAGTCGCCAGCATGCTCAATGTCGACGATACCGGCTCAGTTTGAGACGCGTAAGATCTCGGTGAGCCTCTCGCTCAGGGCATCGATCTGCGCCTCGGTATGCGCGGCGGAAAGGAAACCGACTTCAAAGGCGCTCGGCGCCAGATAAATACCGCGCTCTAGCAAGGCGTGAAACGCAGTGGCAAAGTTCGCCTTGGCATCGCTCGGAAAACTCTGCGGCGTGCGCATCGGCGTGCGTGCTCGGGCCTGCTCTGAGATGCAGAGCCAGAAAATCGAGCCGACGCGTTGCACCGCGAGGCCCGCAAGCCCCGAGAGCTGCTGCTCGAGCCGCGCGCCCAGGTGCTCGAGCTGTCGATAGACGCTGCCATCCTGTAGTCGCTGCAGCACCGCGAGCCCCGCGCACATGGCGAGCGGATTGGCACTGAGAGTCCCGGCCTGATAGACCGGTCCGCTCGGTGCGACCAGCTCCATGAGCTCGCGCCGGCCGCCATAGGCGCCGACCGGAAAGCCGCCACCGATGACCTTGCCGTAGGTGAGCAGATCCGGACGGATGCCGCTCAATCCGGCATAGCCCTCAAAGCCAACCCGAAAGCCCGAGATCACCTCATCGAAGATCAGCAATGCCCCGTGGCTGTGCGCCAGGCGCGCGAGCGCCTGCAAAAACGCGGCTCGCTGCGGCAGCAAGCCGTAATTGGCCGGCAATGGCTCGATGATGGCCGCGGCAATGCGCGCTCCATGGCTGGCAAACAGCGCCTCGAGTGCGGCCTCATCATCGAGCGGTGCGACCAGCGTCTCCTGGCTCGCAGCGGCGGGCAGGCCGGCGCTGTCAGGCAGTGGCGCCTCGGCCAGACCCGAGCCGGCGCGCATCAGCATCGCATCGGCGTGGCCGTGATAGCAGCCCTCGAACTTCAGAATGATCGAGCGTCCCGTGGCGGCGCGGGCCACGCGCAGCGCCGACATGACCGCTTCGGTACCGGAATTGACGAAGCGGATGCTCTGCACCCAGGGAATGCGGCGCGTGATGAACTCCGCGAGCTCCAGGCTATAGGGCTCCGCGGTACCCAGGCTCCAGCCGCGCGCGAGCGCGCCCTCGGCGGCGGCGCGTACCTCGGCGTCGCCGTGACCGAGAATCAGCGGGCCGAAGGCCATGCAGAAATCGATGTACTCACGGCCATCCACATCACGCAGGCAGGCCGCGGCGCCCCCGCTCATGAAGCGCGGTGTTCCGCCTACGCCACGAAAGGCGCGCACGGGCGAGTGCACGCCGCCGGGTGATACGCGTCGTGCGCGCGCGAACAGCTGCTCGGAGCGCTCGCTGCCGGCGCTCATCCCGCGAGCCATTCGCGCGCGAAGCGCGCGCCGTAGGTGATGATCATTGCGGCGCCGGCGCGCTTGAAGGCGGTGAGTATCTCGCGGTGTAAAGCCGCGCGCGGCGCCAGGCCCTGTGCGCTGAGGGCCTCGAGCGCGGCAAATTCGCCGCTGACCTGATAGACCGCCCAGGGTTTGCGGATCGCGCGCGAGAGCTCGCGCAACATGTCCAGGTACGGCAGGCCGGGTTTGACCATCAGGATGTCTGCGCCCTGCGCCGCATCGCGCTCGGCGCACTGCCAGGCGTCGTTGGGACGGGCTGGATCGAGCTGATAGCTCGAGCGATCCTTCAGTGCGATGCCGGCCTTGGGGCTCGAGGCGGCCGCAACACGAAACGGTCCATACAAAGTGGAATGGAACTTGACCGCATAGCTCATCAGAATCGTGCGCTCGAGTCCGGCGCCGTCGAGGCGATCGCGAATGGCGCCGATGCGCCCGTCCATCATGTCGCTTGGAGCGACGCAGTCGGCGCCGGCTTGTGCATAGCTCAAGGCCGCCTGCTCGAGCTCGGCAACGCTGGCGCTGTTGTCCAGATGATCGCCCTCGGCATTGAGCACGCCGCAATGACCATGCGGGGTCGAGGAGCACAGGCACACGTCGGCGGCGAGCCAGATATCGTGCCCAAAACGCTGCTTGAGCGCGCGAATCTGGCCGGCCGTGAAAGACCAGTCGATATCGCGCTCGCGGTGTGCGCGCGGCACGCCAAACAGCAGGAAATTGCTGACCCCGGCGCGCAAATCCTGCTCGACCTGGCGCAATAGTGAGTCACTCGTTTCGCGCTGCACGCCGGTGAGCCCCGGAACGGGCTCGGGCGCGCTCGCAGCCTCGGCGACGAACAGGGGCTGGACCAATTGCTTGAGCTGCACGTGGATATCGCGCGTGAGGGCGCGAATATGCTCATTTTGCCGCAGACGGCGCAGGTCCAGGGTACTCATGCGACCGAGGAGTGTGCCGCGAAGCTGCGCCCGGCAGGTCACGCAATGTCATGCCACCACGGCAATTGTGTGCTCATGCGCCCAGGTTATGAGCTCAGAGTGCACAATAGGCGGCTCATGGCGTACGAGGCGAACAGCGAGCCGCAGCTGGCGGCGAAGGTCGAGGCGAGCGTCGCGCTGATGCGCCAGGCGCAAGAGCGCTACGAGCGCGTCGTTTATGCCAGCAGCCTGGGTGCCGAGGCTATGGTGCTGACCGACCTGATCTGCCGGCAGGTGCCCGGAATCGACATCGTCAGCATAGACACCGGCCGGTTGCCCGAGGAGACCCTGTCGCTGCTCGAGCGCGTCGAGCGGCGCTACGCGCGGCGCATGCCGTTGTATTACCCCGACCCGCAGGCGGTTGAACGCTTGGTGCGTGAGCACGGTATCAACGGCTTCTACAACAGCCTGGAGGTACGGCTCAGTTGCTGCGCAATTCGTAAGCTCGAGCCGTTTCGGCGAGCGATCGCGGGATACCGCGCCTGGGTCACCGGGGTGCGACGCGATCAATCCGAATCGCGCGCTTCGGTACAGCCCATCGAGCGCGACGAGCAGCATGGGCTCGAGAAGATCAGCCCGCTGCTGGATTGGAGCTGGAGCGAGATCTGGAGCTACATCCGCGCGAATCAGCTCTACTACAACCCACTGCATGATCGGGGTTATACGAGCATTGGCTGCGCGCCTTGCTCGCGCGCCGTGCAGCCCGGCGAGGACCATCGTTCCGGGCGCTGGTGGTGGGAGCGGCCCGGTTCGCGCGAATGCGGTCTGCATCCGCGTGTGCGGCCCGCAGCGGTCGGCTGAAGTTCACCCCGCGGCGCTTCGGCGCCTCATACTCGAAATCTCGTATGGACTATCTGCCGGTATTCCTGAACCTGCGGGATCGGCTGGCATTGGTCGTGGGCGGCGGTGCGGTCGCGATGCGCAAGGTCGAGCTGCTGCTCAAGGCGCATGCGCGCGTGCTCGTGGTGGCCCCGGTGCTGCATCCCGAATTGGCCCTCTATCGGGACGCCGGTCGCATCGAGCATCGCGCCGCGCTGTTCGAGCCGGCACATTTCGAGGGCGTGGCATTTGCAATAGCCGCGACGGACCGGCCCGAAGTCAATCGGGCGGTTGCCGCTGCCGGTGAAGCGCGCGGAGTGTTCGTCAACGTCGTGGATGATGCAGCATCATCATCCTGCCTGATGCCCGCAATCGTCGATCGCTCGCCGATCATCGTGGCCATCGGCAGTGCCGGGCAGTCCCCGACGCTCGCACGGCGCGTGCGTGCCCAGCTCGAGGCCATGTTGCCCGAGCGTCTCGGCGAGCTTGCGGGTCTTGCCGGCCGGATGCGCGAGCGCGTACAGCGCGCTTTGCCGGACATCAATCAACGGCGAGTGTTCTGGGATCGGCTCTTCAGCAGCCCGGTGGCTTCCAAGGTGTTTGCCGGCAGCATGAGCGAGGCCGAAGCGCTGCTCGAGGCGCAGTTGCACGCAGCCAGCCAGGCGCACTCTCCCAGCCAGGCGCAGGCAGCGCGCGGCGAGGTCTATCTGATCGGCGCCGGACCGGGCGATCCGGACCTGCTGACGTTGCGCGCGCTGCAGTTACTGCAGCAAGCGGACGTCGTGCTGTACGACCGGCTCGTCAGTGATGCCGTGCTGGCGCGCGTGCGACGCGACGCCGAGCGCATTTTCGTCGGCAAGCGAAGCGGTGAGCACCGCGCGACCCAGCAGCGTATTCATGCGCTATTGCTGCAATATGCCGCTCGCGGCCTGCGCGTGGCACGGCTCAAGGGCGGCGATCCGTTCATATTCGGCCGCGGCGGGGAGGAACTCGATGTGCTCGCAGCCGCGGGCGTTCCAGTCGTGGTCGTGCCCGGCATTACCGCGGCGCTGGGCGCGGCGGCAGCCGCTGCCTTGCCGCTCACGCACCGCGGCGAGGCGCGGGCGGTAACCTTCGTCACGGCCATGGGCGAGGGGGCCGCGGCGCTGGACTGGCGCTCGCTGGCCGCACCCGCGCAGACCGTGGTGTTCTACATGGGAGTCGGACAATTGGGCCGCATCGTCGAGCGTCTGCATGAGCACGGCGCGCCGCTTGAGCGAGCGGTGGCCATCGTCGAGCGCGCCACGTTGCCCGAGCAGCGCGTGCTGGCCGGTACACTGCGCGACATTGCTGAGCGTGCGCACAGCGCCGGCATTGGAGCCCCGGCGCTATTGATCGTCGGGGATATCGCCGCGCGCGCCGCCAGCGCGACCGGCGCGACCAGCGCGCCTGAGGCGAGTGGGTTGCTGAATTGGGCAGCGGCATTGGAGCGCCGGGGACGATGAGGGTATGCCAGGATTTTCTCGAAGCGGTGGGCAATACCCCCCTCATTCGGCTGCGCCACATGAGCGAGGAGACCGGCTGCGAGATCTATGGCAAGGCCGAGTTCATGAATCCGGGCGGCTCGGTCAAGGATCGCGCCGCGCGCGCAATCGTGCTCGATGCGGAGCGCCGCGGTAGCCT
>JBEKWD010000006.1:0-32040 GCA_049513435.1 Steroidobacteraceae bacterium
AGCACCGGGCCGGTGGCCATGCCGAGGCTGCCCGCCATCGCGGTAGCGCCAATCACGGTCCCCATCATCCGCAGTGGGAAGTTCTCGCGCGCCAGCACCGCGTATAGCGGCATCACGCCGCCGTACGTAAATCCGAATACCACGGCTACAGCGTAGAACGCGCTTAAGGAGCTGGCAAAGTAATACGACGCCGCGAAAAACGCCTGCATCAAAAGGCCGGTGATCAGCGTGCGACGCGCGCCGAACCGGTCGCCCGCGAGCCCGAATGCGATGCGGCCGCCCAGACCCGCGAGTCCTTCCACACTGTAAATGGTCACCGCCGTGGTCAGCGGAATACCGCAAGTCACGGCATAGCTGACTGTGTGGATGATGGGTCCTGAGTGCGTCGCGCAGCAAAAGAAATTGGTGAGCACCAGCGCGATCAATTGCGGCGAGCGCACTAGCTGCCCGATAGGCATTGCGGGCGCCTGGCTCGCAGCGTCGCCTCCCTGTGCGGACGCATGCTCAAGCGCTGGCGGCCGACGCACCAGAAGCGAGATCGGCACCAGTACGCACACCACTAACACTGCCACGATTTGCAGCACTTGCCGCCAGTCATGCGAGCTCGCCAACCGGGCGACCCACGGTGACATCGTCAGAGGTGCGACGCCGAAGCCGGCTGATACCAGTGATACGGCGAGGCTGCGCTGCGTCGAAAACCAGCCGGTCACGCAGGCCATGATTGGCGCGAAGATCGCAGAGGTGGCCAGGCCCACCAATAACCCGAACGCGAATTGGAATCCGATCAACGATGGCGCCATGCTCGCGAGCTCCAGGCCGGCGCCCAATACGAGAGATCCAATCAGGCAGGTCCAACCCGCGCCGATCCGATCGCTCAGCGCGCCCCACAGGGGGCTGCCTACTGCCATTGCAAGAAATCCGACGGTCATCGCGGCCGACACGCCGGTCGTAGACCAGCGCGTGTCGGCGACGATCGGCCGCAGCAGCACGGGAAGCGAGAACATCGCGCCGAGAGCCACGCAGCCCATTACCGCGCCGGCGGCAACAATTATCCAGCGGTAGCGGGGTTCAGCCATGAAGGCGGATCTTAGGATTCTACAGCGGCAAGCTGCAACCGCGGCCCAGTGCCTGAGCGTGGGGGTTGTGCCGAGGTGAGTCTTGAGTCCTGCGCACTGAAGTCGCCGCTTGCTCGCTCCGCGAGGCACGGTTTAGTGTGAAGATGTATCCATCTCGAAGCGTGCGCAGGGTTGGCGCTATGTGCACAAGTATTAGTCGATATAAGACAACAGTCTGGATGGCATGCGCCTGTCTATCGCTTAGTGCGTGCGCGATCCAGCCTCATCCTGAGGCCGCCAAGTCTGAGGAATTGCAAAAGCAATATCAGCGTGCGATTGCGCAGGCGGCCGTTCGACACGCGGATTGGAACATTTCGCTCTGGTCGTTCGGGGATGCGAGCGCAGTTTTGGTCAGTACCTTCACCGATGACCCGGCGCTCGATACCGTGACACAGTACAACTGGGTAGCTCCCACCGCTCAGGTGCGCTCCCTGTGTCACGAAAAATCAAACTCTGTCTTATTTTTGGAGGAGCTTCTGGGATTGCCACCGCAGGCCCCGGGTGCCGGCAAGCGCTGGCACGTGTATACATTCGAAGTATCGCAGAATGCCATCTTTCGCCCTTGCCCGGGTGGTGTGGACCGATCGGTCCCAAACCACCCACGATGTAATGCTGGGACTGCACTGGATCCGAATCTTGATCAGGAGACGGCGCGGTTTCTTCTCCAGCAATTTTGGTATTCCCATCGCATAGCCTTCTCTAGCGGCGGAGCTTTGGAATTCGGGTTCCCCTGGACCGGCATGGGCTGGACGTACAACTGGGATCCTCAATCTAGAAGCCACATTGGCGTTTCGGAGTTCGTTGTTCAAATGGGAGCGTCCCCAAGCAACGTCAGTGACGAAAGCCCGGCGCAATTTTGCCGTGCGGACGGTTCGAATCGTTGAGATAAGGATTTGCACCGCGTGTTTTGCGGTCACCGCTCTCACTCACTTACCGATAGCCGAGGCTCAGCGAGGACAGCATTGGACTCAACTCGGGGAGCCCAACCGCCATTACGTAGACGCAGCACAAAGCAATACCATAGAAGTCCCGCACCGATTATTGCTCCGAGGATCAAAAGACTTGGTCGGCCGGCGTCCGCGTCGAGTAGGTCTGCGACTCCGAATACAACCGCCAGCATAAGACCAAGAATCGGCGCCAACGGAAATAGCGCCGATCGCCAATATCCGGGCTGTCCCGTCAACCCGCGCGAACGTCCAACGAGAACGGCGAAACTGACCAAAAGCAGGACGTACACTGTGAGGGCCGATACAAAGGCGATGAGCATGTGCATGTTCAGCAGGCAACAAGCCGCGGTGATCGCGCCCACGACCCATGTCGCTGCCCGGGGCGCTCCCGAGGACAGATGCACCTTCGCCAACGCTGCATTCACGCTCGCGTTAAAGATTTTGTCGCGGCCCAAACTGAAGAATAGACGTGCGAGAAACATAATCTGAGCGATTAGCGCGTTGAAGATCGCCACAATAACAGCCGCGCTCAGCGCGTGTCCGGCGGCAGGTCCCGCGACCGACGCGATAAAGCTGCTGAGCGGTGCGGGGCTTTTGAGTATCGACGGCAAATCTCTGACGCCGAGTACGACGGCAACGACCGGCAGTGCGGTTGCGAATGCTCCAATCACACCCGCGATCAGGATCACGCCGCCCATATGGCGGTGCGGTTGCGACAGTTCCTCGCCGAACCCGATCGCCTGGTTACCGCCGCAGGTCGCGTAGGCCGCGCTGACGGCCGCCATCGCCATCGCCCCAATGGCTACCGGCGCCATGGTACCCAAGGCGCTGAGCGTTATGGGATGAAGCACGACCTCAGTGACGCTGCGCGCGGGGTGCCACAGGCCGCCAGCGATGAGAGCGAGCACGGCAAGCATCTCGATGCCAAGAAAGACTCCGGTCACAAATGCACTGGTGCGTACGGCGAGTAAGGCAACGGCTATCGCGGCGCCGAGTGCGCCGAAAGTGACGATGATTGGTGATGCGCTCGGGGCCAATTCGCCCACATAGGTGGCGATCGTCCTGGCGAGAAAGGCATTCGCGGGCCCGGCGGTAACTGCCCACACGGTAAGGCTCGCAAAGCCGGCCCAAGGACCGAGAATCGCACCGACGCCCACGTAGTCACCTCCCGCGTACGGATAGGCCGAAGCCAATTCGGCGTAGACGACCGCCCAAACAATGGCTACGCCAATGCCGCAAATAAACACGATTGCCGCGCCGGTACCGACATGCAGCAGTACATCGGAGCCGATTCCATAGATTGAATAAACCGGCGAGAGGCAAGATAAGGTCAGCAAAAGAACGCCGAACGAGGAGAGTTCACGACGCAGCTGATTACTTGCGTGGGAAATCGGCTCGACGGCAGGGATGATCTGCTGTAGCGGTGGTTGTTTTTTCACTCGCCTGTCGCCCATTAAACGTCGAGGCGTGAGCCGCAAGACGTACAGCAGCAGTATGGGGCTAAAAACCGCAAGCGAGTAGTGAGCGATCCTAAATGAGCCGAGACGCCGACGGCGCTCGGTTCGTTGAGGAGCGCTGGGGCAAAACTCAAAATCAACGACGGGGACGTCGACTTAGCGGACACTCACGGCCTGCCGCTGCGGCTCCACCAACGCCGAAAAGCGACGACCGACCATACGCCCTCGACGACGCCGAAGGGCCAAGCACCTTGCAGAAAACCATAAATGGATCCGAGCACGCACGAAAATCCGAAAGCAAGCGTCCACCAAGGCGAGCGATCTTCAAGGGCATAGCAGACGAGCATCGCGCAGACTGCGCATAGGCCAAAGGCGGTTAGCGGCTCCAATGACATATGATGTCGCAACTGAGCCATCGACGGATACTCGGATGCCGTGTCCCCACGTCGCAGCGGGCGCCCACTCAGTGCGATGAGGTGGACGCGCTGATTCCTCGAATCCTACACGCCCGTGCCGCCAACTGGCATCAGTAAGGCTTTGTCGCCACTGACAGACCGCGCCAATGGGTCTGCCAGGGCTGTTGAAGCCGCAAAAACTGCGATTCCTACAGCGTGTGAGGACTACACTCGCTATACGTTTTTCGCGCCGTCGACGTGGAAGGTTAACTTCATTTAATTTTTTGCTGGGTGTATCTGATTGACTCGCACCACGTTTGTAGCCGCTAGCGCGATCGCTTGCTGCTTCCTGCATCTTCGTGTCGTGAAACGCACGGCCACCTGGGTCCAGGAAACGCGGTACTTGGAGACCGTATGATCGAAGCAGAAGACGTACCGTCGGCACATCGCCGCGCCAGCCAACGCATGCGCTGGATCCTGGGGTCGGTGGCCGCGGTCCTGCTTATTCTCATCCTGGTACATGTGTTCAAACGCAAGCCAGCCGCGGGCGGTCCCGCACCGCAATTGGTCAAGGTCGCCCAGGCGACCCGAGGCGATATGCCGGAAACGCTATCCGAGCTTGGCACAGTCACGCCGATCGCCACCGTGACTGTGCTGCCGCAGTTGAGCGGCTATCTGACTGAAGTCGCTTACCAAGAAGGCCAGGATGTGACGAAGGGGCAATTCCTCGCTGAAATTGACCCGCGCCAGTACGAGATAGACCTGCAGCAGGCGCAGGCAGCGCTTCTGAAGGATCAGGCGACGCTCGATCAGGCCCGCGCCGATCTTGCGCGTTACGAGCAGCTGCGTGCACAAAAAGCCATCGCCGAGCAGACCGTCACCGACCAGGAGTTCCTGGTCAAACAGGACGAGGCTCAGGTCAAGTCCGATGAGGCGAATATTGCACAGTACAAGCTCGACCTGGTGTATTGCCACATTACGGCACCGGTCGCCGGCCGCGTTGGCCTGAGGTTGATCGATCCGGGAAACTACGTCACGGCCGCGAGCTCGCCCGGCATCGCCGTGATCACCACCATGAAACCGACGACGGTGGAATTCACTGTTGCTCAGAATGATCTCGACAAGGTTATCGAACGCAGCAACTCCGGCGCAAAGCTGCCAGTCACCGTCTATACGAGCGACAACACTCGCCAGATTGCCAGCGGCACGCTGTACGCGATCGGCAATCAGATGGCCACGAGCACTGGCACGGTCACGCTGCGCGCGAGCTTTCCCAACGATGACGAGGCGCTATTCCCCAACGAATTCGTGAACATCAAGTTACTCGTGGACACTCTGAGTCAGGCCGTGCTGGTACCCACCCCGGCGGTGCTCAGCGGGGCGCCGGGCAACTACGTCTACTTGGTCAACGCCGATGACTCGGTATCCGTGCGCAAGGTGACACTGGGACCAAGCGACGGCAACAACACCGCCATTCTCACCGGCCTTGCGGTCGGCGATACGGTCGTCATCGATGGCACCGACCGGCTCAGCGACAATGCCAAGATCAGCGTTGCTGCGCCAAACGCTACCTCCGGGACCGCGCCCGCTGCGCCGGGAGCACAGCCTGCCAAGAAGACAGGAAAGCCGTCCGCTAGTCCCGCGCCGGGCGCAGGCGTACGCACCAGCGGCTGAGTAGACGGCAACTCGCCGCGGCTCCATGAACGTTTCTCGCCTGTTCGTACTAAGGCCGGTAGCCACCTCGTTGCTCATGATTGCGCTCGTGTTGGTCGGCGTGGTCGCCGTGCGCTTCCTGCCGGTCTCCTCGCTGCCGGACGTCGATTATCCGACCATCCAGGTGCAGACTTTCTACCCCGGAGCCAGTCCTCAGGTGATGGCGACCACCGTGACTGCGCCGCTGGAGGTGCAGCTGGGCCAGATTCCCGGCCTGACGCAGATGACGTCAGCCAGCTCCGCCGGCGCCTCGATCATCACCTTGCAGTTCAATCTCGCACTCAACCTCGATGTCGCCGAGCAGAATGTGCAGGAGGCCATCAACGCCGCAAACAGTTTGTTGCCGAGCGGTCTGCCCGCCCCGCCCGTGTATGCGAAGGTCAATCCTGCCGATCAGCCTATTCTGACATTGGCGGTCACGTCGGAATCCCTGTCGCTGACTCAACTACAGGACTTAGCGAACAATCGTCTCGCCTCGAAGATTTCCGAAGTGCCCGGGGTGGGCCTGGTCAGTCCATCCGGGGGCAACGTGCCGGCGGTGCGCGTGGAAGCAGACCCGCAAAAGTTGGCGGGCTACGGACTGAATATCGATGATTTGCGCACCTTGCTCGCGAACATCAATGTCAGTCAGCCCAAGGGCAACTTTGATGGGCCGGAATTGGATTACACGATCAACGACAACGACCAGATCCAGGACCCCAAGGATTATCTAAGCACTGTCATTGCCTACCAGAACGGCGCCCCGGTGTTCCTGCGCGACGTCGCCAGGGTTACCCAAGCCGCGCAGGACATCGAGCAAGGCGCCTGGTTCGACCACGCGCCGGCGATTGTGCTCAATGTGATGCGCCAGCCCGGTGCGAACGTGATCGCCACCGTCGACCAGATCAAGAAACAGCTTCCCCAATTGCTGGCGAGCCTGCCTCAGGCGATGCACGTGCAGATCGTCGCCGACAGCACTGGCGTGATCCGCGCCTCGGTATATGACGCCGCGATCGAGCTGCTCCTGGCGATTGCGCTGGTCGTGCTGGTGATCTTCGTGTTCTTGCGCAACGTGCCGGCGACCATCATCCCAAGTATTTCCGTGCCGGTCTCCCTGATAGGCACGCTGGCGATCATGTACCAGCTGAACTACTCGATCGACAACCTATCGCTCATGGCACTCATCGTCGCCACCGGCTTCGTGGTGGACGATTCGATCGTGATGATCGAGAACATCGTGCGTTATCTGGAGGCGGGCAAGCCTCCGCTGGAAGCGGCGCTCGAAGGCGCCGGGCAGATCGGCTTCACCATCATGTCGCTGACGATCTCGTTGATTGCGGTGCTCATTCCGCTGCTATTCATGGGCGGAGTGATCGGCCGTCTGTTCAGTGAATTCGCCGTTACTCTGGCCGTAACCATCCTGCTCTCGGCCGTGGTTTCCCTGACTCTCGTGCCGATGATGTGCGCGCGCATCCTGCGGCGTAAGGCCGATAGGCGCCCGAGTCGTTTCGAGCGAATCAGCGAAGGCATCTTTGACAGGACTCTGGGGGCCTATGAGCGCAGCCTGCGCTGGGTGCTGGGTCACCAGGTCCTGACTTTGGTGGTCGCGACCGTGACCGTGGCCTTGACCGCGATCCTGTACGTCGTGATTCCAAAGGGATTGTTTCCGGTGCAGGACGTCGGCGTGATCCAGGCGATCAGCGTGGCCGACAACTCGGTGTCATACAGGACGATGGCGGCTCGCCAGGCGGCTCTGGCCGACGTCATCCTCAAGGACCCGGACGTGACCTCGCTCACTTCCTATATCGGCATCGACGGCACCAATACGACGCTCAATAACGGCCGCTTCCTGATTAATCTGCGGGCTCATAACGATCGCTCGCTCACAGCAAATGCGATCGCCAGACGCCTGCAGGAAGAGGTCGGCACCGTGTCCGGCATCAAACTGTACCCGCAGCCCGAGCAGGACCTCACGCTCGACACGGTGATTTCGCCGAACCAGTATCAGTTCGTGCTCAGGGGACCGAGCGAAGAAGCCTTCGAGAAATACGTCCCCGAACTCGTTGGACGCATGCAGCAGATCAAGTCGATCAGCGATGTCACCACCGATCTGAACAACAATGGTTTGAGCGTCGACGTCGAAGTCAACCGGCAATTGGCCGCACGCTATGGCATTACCCCGGCGACCATCGATAATGCGCTCTACGATGCGCTCGGCCAGCGCATCGTCTCAACCATCTTCAACCAATCCAATCAGTATCGAGTGGTGCTGGTGGCCAAGCCCGAGAGCCTGCCCAATCTGCAGGGGCTCGGCGACCTATATTTGCCCACGCAGACTGGCAGCTCCGGCGAGGTACCCTTGCGCGGGATCGCCGACATCAAGATTACCAAGTCGCCGCTGGTCATCAGCCATCTCGCGCAGTTTCCGGCCGTCACGATATCGTTCAATTTGGCTCCGGATGCCTCGCTGAGCACGGCAGTGGATGAGATCGCGCGCGCTGAAAAAGCCGTGCAACTGCCGCCTTCGATCACCACCTCGTTCCAAGGCGCTGCTCAGGCCTTTGAGGACTCGCTATCGAGCGAGGTGTTCCTGTTGGCGGCCGCGCTGGTTACGGTTTACATCGTGCTGGGCGTGCTCTACGAGAGCTACATCCATCCCGTGACGATTCTATCCACGCTGCCTTCGGCTGGAATCGGTGCGCTGCTCGCGCTGATGTTGGCTGGCAAAGACCTGGACGTGATCGGCATCATCGGCATCGTGCTTCTGATCGGCATCGTCAAGAAGAACGGCATCATGATCGTGGACTTCGCGCTCGAGGCGGAGCGTCACCACGGCAAGACACCCGAAGAGGCAATCTTTCAGGCATCGCAGCTGCGTTTCCGACCGATCCTGATGACGACGTTGGCCGCGATGCTCGGCGCCCTGCCGCTGCTGGTCGGTACCGGTACGGGCTCCGAGCTTCGTCGCCCGCTCGGCATTGCGATCATCGGTGGCCTGATCGTGAGCCAGATGCTGACCTTATTCACTACGCCGGTGATTTATCTGTTATTCGATCGCCTGTCGCGGTGGGTGAGTCACAAGCGGTCCGGGCCTGCGGCCCAGAGCGCAGCGTGAATATCCCGTCGCTATTCATTGCACGGCCCGTGGCCACCACGTTGCTGGCCATGGCGATCGCCTTGTCCGGTTTGCTGGCGTATTTCCACCTGCCTGTCGCACCGCTGCCGAATGTCACCTTCCCCGTCATCGTCGTGCAGGCATCCATGGCGGGGGCGAGCCCGGACATTATGGCCTCAACCGTGGCCGAACCGCTCGAGCGGCGGCTCGCGACGATCGCCGGCGTGACCGAGTTGACATCATCCAACACAGTCGGCTCGGCGCTGGTCGTCGTGCAGTTCGCGCTGAACCGCGATATCAACGGCGCTGCACGTGACGTGGAAGCGGCCATCCAGGCGGCGCGCGCCGATCTGCCCACCACGTTGCGCAATAATCCCACTTACCGCGAATACAACCCCGCGGACTCTCCGATCATCATCCTGGCATTGACCTCAAGCACGCTGACCACGGCACAGCTCTATGACTCGGCCGATACCGTCATCCAGCAGCAGCTGGCGCAGATTACCGGCGTGGGTCAGATCACGCTCGGCGGCAGCGCCTTGCCCTCGGTCAGGGTTGAGCTCGAGCCCGACAAACTCGCCAGCTACGGCATCGGGCTCGAGGACGTGCGCGCCGCGATTGCCGCGGCCAACGCCGACAGCGCCAAGGGCTACATCGATCAAGGCGATCAGCGTTACGAAGTCATCTCCAACGACCAGGCGAGCAAGGCTGCGGACTATCGCGATCTCGTGGTTGCCTACCGCAACGGCGCCGCGGTGCTGCTGCACGACGTGGCCGAGGTCGAAGATTCGAACGAGAATATCCGCAACGCCGGCCTCTACAACAATGTGGCGACCGTGGGTGTGGTCGTCTTCCCGCTGCCCGGCGCTAACATCATCAAGACCGTCGGTCAGATCAAGAAAGTGCTGCCGTCGATCCAGGCAACCCTGCCGCCCAACATTCAGGTGCACATCGCGCTCGACCGCTCCCAATCGGTAACCGCGGCGGTTGGGGATACGGAACGCAGCTTGTTCATAGCTGTATTGCTGGTGATCGGCGTGGTGTTCGTGTTCCTGCAATCCCCGCGCTCGACCCTCATACCGGCGGTGGTCCTGCCGCTGTCGATCCTGGGCACATTTGGGCCGATGTACTTGCTCGGCTACAGCGTCGACAATCTCTCGTTGATGGCGCTGACCATCGCCACCGGCTTCGTTGTCGACGATGCCGTCGTGGTGCTGGAGAACATTGTCCGCCACGTCGAAGCCGGAATGGAGATCCGCGAAGCCGCGCTGCGCGGCAGCGCCGAGGTCAGCTTTACGGTAATCTCGATGAGCCTGTCGCTGATCGCGGTGTTCATACCGATCTTGCTGATGCCGGGTATCGTCGGCTTATTGTTCCACGAATTCGCCGTGACGCTCTCGATTGCGATCCTTTTCTCGCTGCTGATATCGCTCACCATCACTCCGACCATGTGCGCTTACCTGCTCGCCCACGGCGATGCGCTGCACTCCAAGCGGAGGTGGGCGAAGTGGGTCGAGGCGCAGTTCGAGCGCTTTAAAAACGTCTATTCGCGTTCCTTGAGCGCAGTGCTGGATCATGCGCTGCTCGTGGGTGTGCTGCTGATCGCCATGATCGTACTGAATGTCTTTCTGTTCAGGCTGGTGCCCTCGACGTTCTTTCCGGAGCAGGACAATGGACTGCTGATAGGCCAGATCATCGCCGATCAAAGCATTTCCTTCCAGGCGATGAAGCAGAAGCTCCAACAACTGCAGGAAATCGTGCGGACCGATCCGGCGGTCGCATCGGTCATCGGCTTTACCGGGACCCGCGCCCTCAACACCGCCAATGTGTATGTCGAGCTCAAGCCCCTGGCGCAGCGGCACCAGTCGGCCGATCAGGTGGTCCAGCGCCTACGGCCAAAGCTCAATCGCGTGTCTGGTGCCCGATTGTTCTTGCAGGCGGTCCAGGACCTGCATATTGGTGGCCGCCAATCGGCCGCCGAATATCAATATACGTTGACCAGCGAGGACACCGCCGCGCTGAACACCTGGACGCCCAGACTCTTGACGGAGTTAGGCAAGTACCACGGCGATATCGTCGACGCGAATTCGGATATGCAGCAGAATGGGCTGCAGACCTACGTCAACATTGCGCGCGCAAGCGCAATGCGCTACGGCTTTGCGCCGAACCAGATCGACAATGTCCTCTACGACGCGTTCGGCCAACGCACCGTCTCCACGATTTTCAATCCCTTCAATCAATACTTCGTGGTGATGGAGGTGGCACCGAAGTATTGGCAGTACCCGCAGATGCTCGAGCGCATCCACTTCAGCCCCGCCGCCGGCAATCCGACGGGGACCGAGCAGACCCAAGCCCAGGGTGGCACCGTCAGCGGGGTCACGCCTTACGCCGCGGTCTCAAGCGCGTCGAGCGCTGCCTCCGGCACCAACTCGCTGAACGCAAACGCCCAGGCCAATTCGGTTACCAACAGCATCTCCAACAGCAAGGGCGGAAGCTCCACCGGCAGCGCGGACAGCACCGCGGCGGAGACAATGGTGTTGCTGCCCGCTTTTGCAACCTACCTGAACAATCATACGGCGACCCAGGTCAACCATCAGAACGGGCTCGTGGCCGCGACGATCTCCTTCAACTTACCGCCCGGCGGTTCCTTGAGCCAGGCCTCCGCGAGCATCGAGAAGGCGATGCGCGATCTCGGCATCCCGGCCTCGATCCATGGCAGCTTCGCGGGCGCGGGACAGGTTTACGCGCAATCGATGTCGACGATGCCGCTATTGATCCTGGCCGCGTTCGCGGCGGTCTATATCGTGCTCGGTATCCTCTACGAGAACACCATTCATCCGCTCACCATCCTATCGACACTGCCTTCCGCAGGGATCGGCGCGACATTGGCGCTGCTGATCTTTGGCACGCCGTTTTCGGTTATCGCGCTGATCGGCATTATTCTGCTGATCGGGATCGTCAAAAAAAACGCCATCATGATGATCGATGTGGCCATACATATGCAGCGTGAGCAGAAGGTCGAGGCGCAAGTGGCGATTCACGACGCCGCAGTCATACGTCTGCGGCCGATCATGATGACCACGGCGGCGGCCGTGCTCGGCGCATTGCCGCTGGCGATCGGCATCGGCCAGGGTGGATCGCTGCGCCAGCCGCTCGGCATTACGGTCATGGGTGGGCTGATCTTGAGTCAGGTGTTCACTTTGTACACGACACCGGTCATTTATCTATCTCTCGATCGCCTGCGCGTGAAGCTGCGCGAGTGGGTGGCGGGAATGTCGTTGCGCAAAAATTTGAGTGCCGATGCATGAACATCATCAGCTTCAAGTCGTGCATGATCGGCTTGATGAGCGCGTTGCTCAGCGGCTGTCTGGTCGGTCCGAACTACCACCGCCCGCCTGCGCCGGCGCCTGCACAGTACAAGGAGCTACCCGATTGGACGGCGGCCACACCGGCCGATGCGGCGCCGAAAGGCGATTGGTGGACCGATTTTCACGATCCGTTGTTGGATGAGCTCGAGCCGATGGTCGCAGTGTCGAATCAGACCGTGCGCCAGAACTACGAGAACTACCAGCAAGCGCTCGCCGAGGTCAAGGTCGCGCGCGCGCAATTGTTTCCGGCCATCGGCATCACCGCATCGGTGACCCGCTCGGGCGGTCCTGGCTACACGGGCAACGGCGTCGCTGCCACAAACGGCAATAGCGTAATCAATTCGGCTACGCTCGAAGGCACGGCCAGTTGGACGCCCGACCTGTGGGGCAAAGTGCGCCGCCTGATCGAGGAGAATGCCGCAATCGCGCAATCCGACGAAGCGACATTGGCCAACGCCACGCTGTCTGAGCAGATCTTGCTCGCCACTACCGTCATAGAATTGCGCATTGCCGATGCCAACATCGATTTGGGGCAGAAGACAGTCGAGGCCTATAAAGACTCGTTGCGTGTGGCGCAAGCGCAGGGCACAGCGGGTATCACGGCGACCCCGCCTTCGGCGGTCATTACCGCCCAGGTCGCGCTGGAGACCGCCCAGTCCACGCTCATCGGTCTGGGCGTCGCGCGCGCACAATATGCCCACGCCATCGCAGTGCTCGTCGGCAAGAATCCGGAGGATCTCGACATTCCGCACAGCGAGGCTCAGCCGACGCTGCCGACGGTGCCGGCAGGCGTGCCCTCGACGTTGCTGCAACGCCGGCCCGACATCGCTGCCGCTGAACGCACCATGAAAGCGCAGAATGCCGCGGTCGGCATCGCCGTCGCGGCCTATTACCCGACGATCTCGCTATCGGGGGCTGCGGGCTTTTCGCAGTCGCCTCTGCAAGGTCTACTTCGCGCCGCCAATCGTGTCTGGTCGATCGGTGCGAGCGGTACCGAGACAGTGTTCGATTTTGGAGAGCGACATGCCGAAGTGCAGGCCGCAAAGGCCGCATACGAGGCTGCCGTCGCGAGTTATCGCAACACGGTGCTCAACGCGTTTGCGGATGTGGAGAACGATCTTTCCGGGCTGCGCATTCTCGCCGAGCAAGCGCAGGCGCTTGATACGGCCGTGCACGACGCCATCCGCGGAACGCAGATCGCGCTGGCCGAATATCAGGCAGGCACGGTGGACTACACCACTGTGGCCGTGGCGCAGGAGACTCAGTTGAGCGATCAGCAAACTGCGCTCAGCATTGAGGAGAGTCGTTTGGTCGACGCCGTATCGTTGATCGGGGATCTGGGCGGCAGCTGGTCCGACAGCCAACTGCACAATCCGTGACTGTGCCGCCTGCGCCGCAGCCGCTCCCGCTGCCCCTCAACCGTTGTCCCGCGCCTGCGCACGCGCACACGCCGGGCGCGAGACGATGCGCTGCACGTACTGCTCGATGAGCGGTGACTTCGGCAACAGCGGGCTCTGGGCAAAGAGCGCAAAGGTCGTACCGTAAAGCACATCGGCAGCACTGAAGCGCTCGCCCAGCAGGTAGGGCTGGCGCGCGAGTGCCCCGAGAACGACCGGGATGACTTCCTCGACGCCGACCCATCCGGCAGTACCGCGCGGAACTTCGTGGTTCAGAAACTTCGATACAAAGGCCGGCTCGAGTACGCCGCTGTAGTAAGAGAGCCAGCTCAGGTAGGCGCCGCGCTCCGGCTCCCCGACCAACGGCCCGAGATGATTCTTAGGGTACTGATCGGTCAGATACAGCGCGATCGCAGAGGATTCAAAGACTACGGTGCCGTTGTCTGAAATCGCCGGCACCTTGCCATGCGGGTGCGGGTTGTCCGGATCGAGTGCACCGCTGCCATCGCGCCGGCGGATCGTGACCAGCTTGATCTCGTAGGGCACCTGCAGTTCCTCGAAAAGAAAGATCATGCGCGAGGAACGTGACTTGGGAGCGTGGAACAGAGTGAGCATGAGATGTGTCCATCCAGCAACGCACGCGCATCATTAACGGAATCGTCTGCGAGTGGCAAGCGCGGCACAGGCGTGGCAAGCGCCACAATTCGTCGCATGCGAATCCGTAAGACTGAAAGGAAAGTTCGTCGCTCAAGTTTGTAGGTACCCGCCGTCACCCGAATGAAACAGTCCCGTTTTCAATACGATACCTTCCGGTTCGAGCTGACGGCGTAGGTCGGCGAGAAGCGGGGTTTTCTGTTGGGCTTACGGGTGGCGGCAAGCGAGGGCGGTAAAACACCCCCGTCACCCATCAACTGGGAGTCCGATATGATGAACTCCGATTCAACTCACAAAGTGGTAGTTGGCATTCTCCTCGCCGTTGTGCTCGGCGTCGGGCTGTCCGTATTCGCTGTGCGCGCCAAGCACGACAGCGAGATCGCTCGCATTGCTCCGGCTCCCGCAGAGCTGGCACCGGCCGATCAGAACGCAACTGATGAGGCAGCGTCAGCGCCCAGCGCCGCGCAAATGCCGAGTGATGAGACGGCGGCTGCCTCGAGCGCGCCACCGACCGCTCCATCTGCCAGCAACGTTGCCAATGACACGACCGGTGCCGCGGCTGTCGACGAGTCCAAACCAGCCAAGTCGAAGGCCTCTGACCGCGCTGATCGCCGCGTCGCCAAGACGCGCAATAGTGGTGACACTGCCGACACACGGGTTGCCTCCGCAGCCAACCCGAACCCCGGCTCTGCGAACGAGAGGGCTTCAAACAGTTCGGACAGCGTGACGAGCAACAACGAGCCGACGCCGGCACCTTCTTCGGGTGACACGATGTCATCGGTTCCGGCGGGCGCGACTGCGGATACGCAGCAGGACACTGCGCAGACAAGGCAGGAAGCGGCGACGAGTAACAGTCCGGCTGCGATGAGTGTGGAACCGGTTGCTTCAGACAGTCAGATCACGGCTTACGTGAAGTCTGAGATTGCCACTGCTGCGCCCAACAGCAGTGTCGACGTCACGACTACGGATGGTTTTGTGGCGCTGTCCGGATCGGCACCTAGCCAGGAGGCAATCGATCAGGCCAGGCGTGCCGCCCAGCGAGTCCCGGGCGTCAAACAAGTCGATGCCTCTGGGCTGATGATCATCAATCAGTAACCGCAGCGGCCTTCAAGAACGGACCGGTGTGGCGATCGCTCGCCCATCGGTCCTTTTTTATGCATCATTGCTGGAACATGGAGGGCAATAAGACTAGTGACGGCAATGCGTGAGATGAGGAGCATGGCGAAATGCCAACGGTAGCAGTTGTTCAATCAGGTACGGTTCTAGGCAATACAAGGCGCACACTGGAAAAGTTTGAACGCTATTGCATGCAATGCGCTCAGAAGGACATAAAACTGGCGGTCTTTCCAGAGGCATTTATCGGAGGCTATCCAAAGGCGCTGACCTTTGGTGCCTCCCTTGGTATTCGAACTGATGCGGGGAGAAAGCTCTTTCGCGCTTACGCAGATTGCGCTATCGAGGTTCCAGGCCCGGTCACCGCCGCAATCGGCAATATTGCAAAAGCGGCTGCGCTCACTGTGGTGGTGGGCGTCATCGAGCGAGACGGCGGGACGCTGTATTGCACGGCGCTCTACATAGGACCAGATGGCGAGCCGCTCGGCAAACATCGAAAGCTGATCCCGACAGCTACCGAGAGACTGATCTGGGGATGCGGCGATGGATCAACCCTAGGAGTCTTCTCCACGGGGTTAGGCAAGATAGGCGGCCTAATTTGCTGGGAAAATTATATGCCCTTGGCGCGCATGGCGATGTACACGCAGGGAATCCAAATTTATTGCGCGCCGACTGTTGATGACCGAGATGTCTGGATACCCACAATGAAACATATCGCTAGGGAGGGCAGATGTTTTGTATTGAGCAGTTGCCAGTTCCTACCCCGAGATGCCTATCCTGCCGAATGGCTGGAGTTTGCCCAGAATCTACCCGAGGTACCGATTCGTGGTGGAAGCTGCATCGTCGGGCCAATGGGGGACCTGCTTGCGGGGCCATTGTACGGCGAAGAAGCCATCGTCTCAGCGCAAGTAGATATCGCTCAGCTACCCGCCGCAAAGTTCGATTTCGATGTAGTTGGCCACTATGCTCGACCTGACGTTTTTGATTTCGCTGTTAAGAGTTCAAACATTTAAACGCGCAGATCGTGACAGTGGCGGCTCTCAGCAGAGTCGGGCGGAAGATTGCCAAAACCGCACTAATGACATTGAATGTACCGCTAGGCCAATAAAGCAAAGAAAGGCGCGGAGAGAGTAATGAATAAGACGATCATCGCCGTAACGGCGCTTCTGGCTACAGCGGCCCTTGGTACGAGCATAGTGATGGCCCAGCAGGCGGCGGCACCCGCTGCACCCGCGCAGCCCGCGCCCTCGCCGATGGGCAATGCACCCGAGCTATTTTCCAGCACCTGCGCCCCTTGCCACGGCACCGACCTGTCGGGTGGCCGCGGACCCAGTCTATTCGCCGAGCGGCTGCTGTCGGAAACGACTGACGCCGCGTTGCTGCACACGATTCGGGAGGGTATCGCCGATGGCGGCATGCCGGCCTTCAAAGCTCAGTTGAGCGATGCGGATATAGGTCGACTGATTGCCTATCTGCGCATTCGCGGCGGCCAGCTGAAAGGCCAGGTCAGCTTCCTGCCCGACCCGAACGGCCAGATCATCAAGAGCGAGAAGCAGACCTTCAAGATCGAGGTCGTGGCGGCCAATCTGGATACGCCATGGGGGGAGGTATTTCTGCCGGACGGGCGCATGCTGGTAACCGAGCGCCCCGGCCACATCCGCGTCATCGACCACGGCAAGCTGCTGCCCGATCCGGTCAAGGGCACGCCCCAGGACTGGGCACGCCAGGATGGCGGCTATTTCGATATCGCGCTGCATCCGGACTACAAGCGCAATGGCTGGATCTACCTCTCGTTTTCGGAAGTCGCGCCGGGACTGACCACGCCGCCGGCGGACGACCCTAATGCGCCGCGCGCATCCCTGGGGCCCGCCCCGCTCAACATGACGCGCCTCGTTCGTGGCCGCATCAACGCCAACAACGAATGGGTGGACCAGCAGGACATCTTCCGTGCCCCAGCCGACGTCTACACAACTAGTGTCATTCATTACGGCTCCCGCTTCCTGTTCGACGGCAAGGGACATGTGTTCTGGTCGATGGGTGACCGCGGCGACAAGAGCAATGGGCAAAATCTGGGCTCGCCACTGGGAAAGATCCATCGCGTCAATGACGATGGCTCAGTGCCGGCCGACAATCCGTTCGTCAAGACGCCCGGCGCTGATCCCACCGTCTGGAGCTACGGCCACCGTAATCCAGAGGGCCTCAGTTTTGATCGGCGGACCGGACTGCTTTGGGAAAGCGAACACGGGCCCACCGGCGGAGACGAGATCAACATCATCGAGAAGGGACATAACTATGGCTGGGGCGTGATCTCGATGGGCTTGGAGCCGGGCATTACGGAGCAGCACCGTGCCGGGATGGAAGATCCGATCGCGTATTTCACGCCGTCCATCGGGCCCAGCGGCATGAGTTTCTATACTGGCCGCCGCTATCCGGGCTGGAAGGACAGCCTGTTCCTGTCGGCGCTGGTGGGCCAGAGGCTGATCCGCTTCGAGATCAAGGAGCGCCAGATTACGCACCAGGAAACGGTCTATCAGGGCTTCGGCCGCACCCGCGACGTCATCACCGGGCCGGATGGATACTTATATGTTCTGCTGCAGAATTCTCAGACCCTGGCCAATTCACCGGGCATGGTGATCCGCCTGCTACCCACGCAATAGCAAGCCAGCAGATTCTGGACAGCAAGAATCGGAGCGCGGTGATGATCTAACAGGGATACATTGATCGATGTCATTGGAATTGGGAGCTTGTCATGGGTTTTCGCATTACTGGGCTTTCCCCAGAACCCTTCCGACATCTGTATGGTCTGAGCGACCAAGAGCTCGTGCTACATGGGGTCAAGCGGTGCATCGCTGACAAGCAGCCTGGCTTTCCAGACCGCATCGAAATGCGTGACGCTTTGATCGGTGAGAAGCTCTTGCTTCTCAATCACGTTTGCCAGCCAGCCGATACGCCGTATCGGGCTACTCACGCAATATTTGTCAGAGAAGGCGCCGAGAATGTCTACGACCGAGTAGACGAAGTGCCCGAGGTCATGCGCACGCGACTACTGTCCCTGCGTGCCTATGATACCGAGGGCATGATGTTGGATGCCGATGTGGTGGATGGACAGCACGTGGAGGGCGTTATTGCCCGCTTTTTTGCGCCCGCGCTGATCGCATATATTCACGCTCACAATGCAAAGCGCGGATGCTATTCGGGGCGGATTGATCGCGCCTGAGGCGCGCTATTACGGGACCAACACTACTTTGCCATGGACCTGGCCGGACTCTGTCAACTGCTGGGCAGTGGCGGTCTCGCTCAGCCTGAATTTCCTGGCGATTGGAATCGCGAGCTTGCCACTTCGGACCGCCTCGGCCATGCGGGCGAGCCGCATCGCGTCGGGCTGTACCGAGAACGCCTCGATGCGAATGTCCTTGCCCTCCGCGGCCTTGGGCTTTCCGAGCACCGAGCCGAGCACGCCGCCGCGCTTGAGCTTCGGGAGCAGCTTTTCGATAACCTCGCCACCCAAGGTGTCGGCGATCGCATCGAGGTCCGGTAGCGCGCCAATCTCGCCAGCCGAATCGAGCGCGACGATCTGCGCGGCCTTCAGCGCTTGAGCTTGCTGTCTCTGGTCTGCTCGCACGCCGATGATGACCCGCGCTCCGCGCTCCAGAGCGACAAACACCGCTGTGCGTCCAACCCCTCCGAGCGCTCCTGTCACCAGCACCGTGTCGCCGCGCTGTGGTGCGATGCGTTCCATCAGCTCTGCTCCGGTGGATACAACCAGAGGCAGTGCGCCAGCCTGTTCGATATTGAGTCCGTCGGGCACTAGCGCAAGCACTGCGCTTGGTACGGTCACTAATTCGGCATACGTGCGATTGCCCAGCGCCATCACCTTCTGGCCGACCCTGAAGCCTGAAGCTCCAGCGCCAGCCACGCTGATCTCACCGGCGACGTCGCGGCCGAGTATCACGGGAAACTGCAGCGCCATGGTGGCTTTCCGATCGCCGCGCCGGATTTTCCAATCGATGGGATTGATGCTTGTGGCCGCGAGCTTAATCAGCACTTCATTCGGCCCCGGGATAGGCGTCGGCACTTCCTCATAGCGAAGCTGGTCAACGCCTCCATATCCGTGCATCTGGATGGCTTTCATCGCAGCGACCTCCTAACGTGATGCGCCTCACAATCGTCCTGGCCACATGGTCTGTGTTACTCGCAGGGGCCGTTGCGTGCGCTCACGCGTCGGAACTCATTCTCACGCACGCACGGGTGTATCCGTCACCAGACGCTCAACCTCTCGACGACGCGATAATTGTCGTACACGACGGTCGTGTGGCATCGCTGCGGCAAGCTTCGTCGAAAGCTGCCATGCCCAACCCGCGTGGTGCTGCGGTCATCGACTGCACGGGCATGACAGTCACAGCTGGCCTCTGGAACAGTCACGTTCATATTCTTCCCGTAGAACTTCTGCACGCTGATAAAAAAACGGCATCGCAACTCACCTCTGCGCTACAGGAGATGCTAACTCGCTGGGGCTTCACGACCGTCTTTGATGTTGCCTCAATTCTCGATAACACGAATGTCATTCGGACGCGGATCGCAAGCGGTGAGGTCCTTGGCCCGCGCATTCTCACCACCGGCGAGCCGTTTTTCCCCGTGCACGGCGTACCGAGCTATGTCTCGAAATATCTCGAGGAAAACAATATCGTCCTTCCCGACGACCCCACCACGGCTGTCGCCGTTGAGCGGGTCCGCCGGGAAATTCGCGCTGGTGCGGACGGCGTCAAGATATTCGCCGGCTCGATTGAAGGTCATAGCGTCTTATTGATGCCCTTAGAGCGCGCCCAGGCCATCGTTCAAGAGGCGCATCGCTTGCACCGGCCCGTCTTTGCACACCCCTCCAACCTAGCCGGGCTCGATATTGCACTTAGCAGCGGCGTCGACGTGCTTGCGCATGTTACCTCGGACGAAGAGGTTTGGCGGCCCGCTCTCATCGAACGCATGAAAGCCGCGCATATGGCGCTCATCCCTACGCTCACTTTGTTCGATGTTGAGATAAAGAAGGGAGGTGCTCCTGCGGACATTGCGCAGAAGTTCGTAGATAGCACGGGTGCACGACTGCGCGCCTACAACGCGGCTGGCGGTGACATCCTGTTTGGAACAGATGTCGGCTATATTTATCAGTTTGACACCTCTGAGGAGTACGACCTCATGCAGCGTGCTGGAATGACTTTCTCCCAGATCCTCGCGTCGTTGACCATCAATCCCGCACGTCGCTTTGGCTTTGCCGAGCATAGCGGGCGTATCGCCGTAAACATGGACGCGGATCTCACGGTTTTTCGCGGCGACCCTGGCACCGATATCTCGGCGTTCTCGCGGGTGAGTTACACAATTCGAGCTGGTAAGGTCATTTTTCCGGGAACGCCGAACTAGGATCCGGAACCATAAGTGCATCCACTTGCAGCGCCCACAAACGGCTCACTCCTTCCGCTATCTCGTTGCAAATACTAGTGTGCGGCGCCGCACAACCACAGAAGTGCTGTTCGGCTCGCATTGATAGGTCCGTCTGCTAGACTGGCGCCAGCAGCTCTTCCCCAAAGAATATTCTGTAACCGCGCGGTGTCCTATCTTGTCGTCGATTGACCGCATCAAGCGACAGAAGCGGGCCATTGTTGGTCGGTACAACAAATCCGATAATGCTAAAGGCTTGACGCAAGCTCTGATGACGTTGGCGTCGCTTGCGCTCCTTTGGTGGGCCGCCATCTTGGGGGTCGGCGCTTCCCTCTGGCTTACCCTGGCCGCAATGCTTCTGATCATCCTGTTTGATGTGCGCGTGTTTGCGTTGATGCACGAATGCGGTCACGGCAGCTTGTTTCGCAGCCCTTGGCTCAATCGAGCGACCGGTTTTCTTCTCGGCGTCGTATCGGGCATGCCGCAGTATGTGTGGTCGCAGCATCATAGTTATCACCACGTCCATAACGGCAATTGGGACAAATACCGTGGGCCTTACACGACGCTGTCGGTAGATGAATACGCCGTGATGACCAGCACGCAACAGCGCATGTATAGATACAAGTGCAGCCTTGCGGCCGCGCCAATTGCCGGTTTTATATACTTGATTTTCAACCCACGCTTTACTTGGTTAAAGGGCAGTATCGGCCTTGTGATTCATATAATTCGAAATAAAGTAGCGCAGCCAACCGTATCGTGGAGGGTGCATGCCGCGAGCTTTAAAACTCGCTATTGGAAGTCGATGAAAGAGTATAGGCATATGTTCTGGAACAATGTCGTGCTTCTCAGCCTTTGGGGAGTCATGTGTTGGGCATTCGGGGCGGCGCTGTTCTTTACGATTTATTTGATCACGCTATCGATTGCCGGTGCCGTGGGCATTATTTTATTCACCGTTCAGCACAATTTTGAGCACTCCTATGCGAGCGAAAACCAATGCTGGGACTACACCACTGGGTGCATTAAGGGAACTAGTTTTCTGATTCTGCCGCGCTGGATAAACTGGTTAACCGTCAATATGGCCTATCATCACATTCACCATCTATCCGCCAGCATTCCAAACTATAGCTTGGCCAAATGCCACATCGAATCTCAGCATCTGTTTTCGGATGTCACTCGCGTGAAGTTGTCCCAAATTCCCAACGCCTTGAAATACATCCTCTGGGATACGCACGCACAGCGAATCATTTCTGTGTTGGAATATCGGCAACAGCTCGCAAGGAGAGCGGAATAACCCAGGGAACTTCGGTGATGCGGGCATCGGGCTCATACGCGCTTTTGCTTGTATCCCTCCTCCTTGTGGCTGGCGAAGTGTGCGCGATGGGCGCCCCCGAGCCCCTATGGGCATACGGGTATTCGACGCCTCCATTACCGAGCGACAAACCGGTTTCGCAGACGCCGCGCCCAAGCACCCGCGAACTGCGCTCGACCGAATCACCATATGAGCAGACACGATTGCGGCGGGTTGACGGAAGCGCCGCGGCTTACTCGAAGGTCGACATTCGCGATGGGGGGCGCGTTGCGGACTGGTTTCCCGGTGACCACCCAACGATGTCACGCGTGCTGGTCCGTGGGCCGGCCAAACTAGGAGCGACGTCCTGGGGCTGTGCCTACTGCCATCTCCCAACCGGTAAGGGTCGCCCAGAGAACGCGCCAGTGGTGGGACAGTCCGTAGCTTATTTCCTTCGACAGCTGGAGGATTTCAGGACCGACCTGCGTACTTCGGCCGACCCACGCAAGCCGAACACGCCCATGATGGCGGGCCTGGCAAAGGCCATGACTGACAAAGAAATGAAACAGACGGCGACGTATTTCGCTGCCATGAAATGGACGCCCTGGACCCGAGTCATTGAAACAGATCTTGTGCCAAAAACGCGGATCGAGGGAAACCTGTTTATTGCGACCGAAAAGGCCCTGACTGAGCCTATAGCGGGACGAATAATAGAAGTGCCGGAGAACGCGGAACAATCCGAGGATCTGCGTAATCCCCGCTCGGGCTTCATCGCTTATGTACCGGTCGGCAGCATTAGTCGCGGCGAGAAACTGGTAACTGCCGGCGACGCAAGCACTGTCGAGGGCAAGATCGTTCCGGGAAGGACGCTCGCCTGCGCCAGCTGTCATGGACCCGATCTAATGGGGCTTGCGGATGTACCAGGAATAGCCGGACGCTCTCCGAGCTATCTGGTTCGTCAGCTATACGACCTTCAAACAGGGACACGTAAAGGCAGCTCGTCGGCAGCAATGCAGCCTGTCGTCGCGAACCTTACTAATGACGATATGGTGGCCATTGCGGCCTACTTAACCTCACGCGCCGCACGCAAGCCGTAGAGGCCAGTTACCGAGCTATCCTTCGCCGTACTTTCGAAGGAGTCAAAAATGTCCGCCTACGAACTTGCCCAATTGAACGTTGGCATCATTAGAGGCCCGATGGACTCACCAGTCATGGCAGATTTCGCCGCGAACTTGGAACGCATTAACGCCCTCGCCGAGCGCTCTCCGGGATTTGTGTGGCGCCTCCAAACCGAAGATGGCGACGCCACGGCCATTCGTCCATTCGAGGATGAGAACATGCTAGTCAACATGTCCGTGTGGCGAGACGTTGACTCACTCAACAGCTATGTCTACAGCTCAGCTCACGTGGAAGTCATGCGCCGTCGCCGTGAATGGTTTGAACGCATGACTGAGGCCTTTCTCGTGCTGTGGTGGGTCGCCAAAGGCCATCGCCCCACAGTCGCCGAAGGCGTGGCAAAGCTTGAAATTCTGCGAACGAAAGGCCCCACACCAGAAGCCTTTAGTTTCCGCAAAGCGTTTCCGCCCCCCGATGCAGCCCTTTCCCTGCCGCCAGCCATCTTCGGTGATGAATGCCCAGCCACCTGACTGACACCAGACCGGCGCTTACTGTCCTTAAGTGCCCGTTGCGGCCAGAACCCGCGGCCCTCCAAAGCTAGCTCCGCTACAGCAATGCTCCGACCAGCTCGCCGTATGCCTGCCTTAATGCGTGGTAGCACTCGCAAGATCGCTTTTCGAGCCCTGGCCTGTCGGCGATCTCAAGGTCTCCTCGGCGGTAATTAATCAGCGCCTGGTCTTGCAATTCTGCGGCGACGGTGCCCACCGCCTGGCGGCGTACCCCGAGCATGTAAGCAAGCAATGCTTGGCTGAGGCGCATCTTGCCGCCCTCGAGCCGATCAGCGGTAATCAAGAGCCATCGGCACATGCGTTGTTCGACGCTGTGGCGCGCATTGCAGACTGCTGTCTGATAGCCAAATCGCAGGCTGTAAGCGGTAAAATGCTTCAGCAATGTCGTCGCGCGCTTACTGCCTTCGATTCCCCGACAAAATGCGCGCCTCGATATACGCAGCGCCTCGCCGGATCCCTGCTGCACAATTTGCGAAAGGCTCCTCTCGATCCCGAGCCAAATAGGTAGGCCAACCATACCTTCCTTACTGACCGTCATTACCTCCGCAGTTCCGCCGTCTTTGAGCTGTAAGAGCACCGAAAGAACGCTGCCACCCGTTGGGAAGTAGACGTGCGTTAGCGGGCGATGTTGTAGCGCCACGACATAGCCCAGCGGATAAGTTATCGGCTCGAGATTTTTACGCAGTGATCTACAGTCCCTTAAAAGAGCTTGCAGCAACAGGTTACTACCCGAGTTGACCGCATGCTCCATTAGTCACCCCTTGATAAAAGCACGTGCTTAGTAATTCTAGAGATAACTTCAGTGTCGGAATGCCTGTTAGCAGGCATACAGACAACCACACGTAGTAGTTTAATTGGGTCAATGTCGGACCAATTCCGACACCTGTAAGCGCATAACCAGCCGGTGGGGGAAGAGGCGCGGGTTTGCGGGAATTGAGCTATGCGGTTGGCAGATTTTATCAAACTCGAGATGGAGCCGATCCTGAGGGAGTGGGAAACATTTGCTGCCGCACAGTTGCCCGCCGCCGCCGATATGGATTCGCTTGCTTTACGCGATCACGCGGAGCAGATCCTGCGCGCGATAGCCCAGGATATTAGTTCGGCGCAAAACGACGAGGAACGAGCACAGAAATCAAAGGGTCGGGCGGCTAGACGGATGGAAGCCGGCAATACCGAGGCCGAAACCCACGCGTTCTTGCGAGCGCAAAGCGGCTTTACCATCAATCAATTGGCCGCCGAATACCGCTGCCTGCGGGCCAGCGTGCTGCACCTGTGGACAAAAGCATGTGAGCCCGCCGCCATCGACCCACGAGACGTGTATCGCTTCAATGAGGCGATCGATCAGGCGGTCATCGAATCAGTCGCGTTTTTCAGCGCTCAGATCGAAAACGAACGCAATCTGTTCCTCGGCATGCTTGGGCATGATATGCGAGGCCCGCTCCAGGTCATTCAGTTGACCGCCACGTACTTGTCCAAACTGGATGTCGGTACGGATGTGGCCACTTGCGCCGCGCGGCTTACCAAGAGTACCGGTAGCCTTAAGGCGCTGCTCGATGACCTACTCGACTTCAGTCGCATGAAACTCGGGTTAGGCATCACGATGTCCCCGGCTGCCGTCGATTTGGCGGGAGCATTTTCGGCCGAGTTGGAGCAGTTGCGCGTAGCGAATCCGGGCCGGAGGATCGAGCTCGAGGTCAGCGGCGATGTAAGCGGTGTGTGGGATATAGACCGCCTGAACCAGTTGCTAGGTAACCTGGTGGTTAACGCACTCAAGTATGGAACACCTGGCTCGCCCGTTAAAATTGTACTGAATGGATCAATAGGAGAGGTGGTATTTTCGGTTCACAACCAGGGACCAAAGATTGAGCAGTCGGTACTTGCTCAGATATTCGAGCCGCTGAAGCGCGGATTGGATGATCAGTTAGGCGCCGGTAGCGATGGCGGCATGGGCCTTGGACTTTATATTGCTCGCCAGATCGCGATCGCGCACCACGGGGATATTTCGGCCAAGTCGGACGAAAATGAAACGGTGTTTACCGTACGTTTACCGAGGTTGAGCGGCAAGAGCCGTCCATAACTACAAGGAGATCATCTCGGAGGATGTGCGCTTGGCGACGAGGCCGCCGTGTCAGAGGCTCGGCCTCTGGGCTTGCTCGAGTACTTATCGACGTACTTTTGTATGGTCTCGCGCATGTAACGGCCCGATTCGTCTGCACGTTCCTCCCAGGCGAACACGCAGGAGGTCATGATCCCATCGAAGCCTACGGCGGCGAGAGAGGAGAAGAACACATCCCAGTCGATCTCGCCCTGCCCAATGTCCAGGTGTTGGTGGATCGTCACCCGCGCCCCCGGTGGGTTGCAGATGTAGCGCAAGCCCGACGAGGCCTTGTGGTTGTAAGTGTCAGCGACGTGCACGTGGGCGATCGTTGCCCCAGCATCGCGGATCATTTTCCCCATGTCGGGGCCGAAATAGAATGTGTGAGGGGCGCAATAGAGAAACTTGACGTTTTTCGAGGCGATGACGCGGATCATGTCCACCGCCGGGTGCAGCGTCTCCACCCAGTCCTCCGGATGCGGCTCAATGTTCAGTTGAATCCCTTCCTTCTCGAAGATTGGAACCAGCTCCTCCATTGAGCGCCACCAAGCCGCCTCGCTTGACTCGGCGGTGAACTGGCCGCCGCAGCAGTTGGCGCAATGGCCGCGGTCGGGCGCCGGGCCGCGGCCGAACTCGGAATTCACTGTCTCGACGCCCATTTCGACGGCAACCTCAATCGCCTTCTTCCAGTACTTGACCGCCGCCTGGCGCTCGTCCTCGTGCGGGCTCGCCCAGCGATACATCGGCAGCAGCGAGGCGATCTTCACCCCATGATCCTTGAGCGCTTTCTTGAAGGCCGCAACCCGCTCCGGATAGACACGCGGAGCGACCCACCAGTCGAGAAAGTCCGCGCGCGGCGAGAGTTCTATCCACTCGTAACCGAGCTCTGCCACCTTCCTGGGCAGTTCCTCCAACGACAGGTGGCGATGCATATAGGGGTCGAGCGCGATCTTCATAGAACCGGCTCCTTGGCAAAGGTTAGACGAGGGTGCGGATGACTCTGCGGCGTCCCTAAGAATAGAGGAGGGAGCCGTTCGCGTCCAAATCAGACGCATTGTTGTCGACCAGTTCTCCAGTGTCGGACTGGTTGACTCGTGCGCTCATTTGCTTTGGAATTTGTGAAAGAAACATCCGTGCCATTGAGGAAACGTTACAGGTTCCAGGCTATGAATGCGACGACCACAGCCCTCAGACAGCTGCCCGCCCGCGCGACCGTGCAGAGGTGATGGAGGCGTGGCGCACCTCTTGCCCGCGTTTGTCGATTTGGGAAGACGCTTGTCTGGACGGGCTGATTGACTTCGAACCGGGTACGGGGAAAGTGATATTGAGCGAGGCTGGCAAGGCGTCGCTGTTTAGGTAAGCTTCCGGAAAGCGGACAATCTGCGAGTCCCAATGCTGCCCACATCGACCCTGACTGCGTTCGTTGCCGTGGTTCTTGTCCTATTCGTGATTCCAGGCCCCGCAGTGCTGCTCGTACTGAGTCGAACAGTTCAAGGAGGACGCAATACTGGGATAATGACCGGGCTTGGCATCGCCGCTGGTGACTTTGTGCACGCGCTCTTTGCTGCGGTGGGCCTGTCTGCACTGTTAATGGCGTCTGCGCTGGCCTTCGATTTTGTTAAGTTGGCCGGCGCCGCGTATCTGGTTTATCTCGGCGTTCGGGCATTTATCGAAAGGGCTGCGGATCCGTCACTGCCGAAAGTTAGATCTGTTACTCCGAGGCAGGCGTTCTTGCAGGCGATCCCCGCCGAAATACTCAATCCGAAGACGGCCCTGTTTTTTTTGGCATTCATGCCGCAGTTCGTGCACCCCGGCCGCGGTTCAACACTTCTACAGTTCGCTACGCTGGGGCTTATCTTTGTCGTGCTCAGCTCTTTCTATACAACGCTGCTCGTCTTAGCGATCCAACCGCTTGGTCGACTCCTCAAACGTGTGTCATGGATCAGCCGCTGGCGGGGCAAGATCGTCGGCAGCATCTTCATCGTGCTTGGGATTGAAGTGGCCACTCAGCATCGCTAATTAGCCCAACATTTGGGAATGTCGGTCAACCAGGGGAACAAAATATGACATATACGAAACAGATTTCCCGTAGGGCAATCCTTCACACATCCGCAGGAGCGCTGCTTGCCGGCGCCGTCGGCATCAAACCAGGTTGGGCGCAGCAGGCTTATACGTCGCATCCGGCAAGCCGCATTGGTCAGCCGCAGGAAGGCCCGGATACGCCCAAACTCACTATGTACATGGAAGACCTGCTCGACAAGGCTGAGGCGCGGCGTCTCAGGCAGATCGGCATTACCTGGATCGACACTCAGGCTGTGCCGGAACAGCCGTGGGGGATGGATTACCTGCAGCCGCGCGTGGACGCGCTGAAGGCCGAGGGCATGCATATTGGCATCATGATGGTGCGCTGGTCGTTCAATGGCGGTATGGATCCCAATATGTCTCAGATCGTCTATGCCGGCCCGGACCGAGACAAGGAGATTTCCAAAATCAAGGAAACCATTGTCAATTGCGGCAAGCTGGGAATCCCCGTGGTCGAATACAATTTCTACAACCATCGCGCGACGGACGGATATGCCAGTGTGGAAGGCCGTGGCGGCGCCACAATGACGGAGTTCAAGTATGAACGCATGAAGGACTTGCCGCCGCTACCGGTGGAAGGCGTTCACACTTATGACCAGACCTGGAGCAACCTCGAATATTTTCTCAAACAGGTGGTGCCGGTAGCCGAGAAGGCCGGCGTTGCGCTGTCGCTGCATCCCAACGATCCGCCGCCGCCCATGAGCCGCGGTTCGGCACAGATCATGAACAGCTTCCCGGACTGGAAGCGGCTGATCGAGACGGTGAACTCGCCCTCCAACTGCCTGACCTTTGACTGTGGCGTCACGCGCGAGCTCGGGGAGGATCCGGTGGTGGTGGGGAACTGGTTTGCCTCGCGTAACCGCATCGGCCAGGTGCACTTCCGCAACGTCATACTGCGCAAACCGCGGGAGGACTATACCGAGGTTTTCCCCGATGAGGGCGACAACGACATGTTCGAGGTCATGAAATTGCTGGTGAAGAACAACTACAAGCGCACGATTATGCCGGAGCATCCGCGCGGCTTAGATGCCGACAAAGAACTGCCCAAGGGCTGGGGCGAATATGTCGGTTGGACCTATGACGTGGCATATTGTAAGGCCATGTTGCAGATCGCCCTGCGACAGGTGCGTGGCATCTAAACCGCCGGCGTCGGCGCGATAGAAAATGCCCCGCATCTTGCGATACGGGGCGCCCCGCGTCGCGGTGATTAAGGAAGGCAGCATAGATTGCCTCACACGGAGAGTTCGGGATGGATGTCGTAATCGTCGCCGCCTCATTTGTCCTGACGTATTGTGTCGCACGCTGGTTTGGTGTTCCCGGTCCGGGTCCCTGCGCCATTTTGTGCTCCCTCGCAGTGTCAAGCTGGCGCCTAAGATGCTCCGGGTTGCGATGGGCTGACATCGGTCTTCGCATGCCGGATAGCAGAGTACGCGCGCTCTTGTGGGTGGCAGCGCTCTATGTGGCCAGTGTTCTGATAAAAGTTCTTGTAATCGACCCGCTTGCCACCGCCGCGGGCTGGCCATCTTTGAATCTGTCACGATTCTCTCAGTTACCTGGAAACACATCCCTATTGGCCGGTTACCTGCTCCTCGTCTGGGCTTCTGCGGCGTTCGGGGAAGAGTTGGTGTTTCGTGGTTTTCTGTTGACTCGACTCGAAATACTGTTAGGTAGTGGATTGACCGCCACAGCAACAGCGGTCACCGGACAGGCGCTGCTGTTTGGTGTGGCCCATTGGTATCTTGGTTTGCGGGGCGTCTCTACTGCAGCTTTGATAGGGCTTGCCTACGGTGTCGTATACGTTTGCAATGCTCGCAATCTCGCGCCGCTGATCGTCGCGCACGGATTAACGGATTCTCTGAGCCTAATCGCGATCTACTCGGGCATCGCCCGGTTAACGTAATGTCCAATAAAACGCCCGGGGAGCCAGCATGAAGATCACAGGGATAGACACCTTCATGTCTTGGGTCGATTGGTGCAACTGGCTGCTGGTGCGCATAAGCACCGACGAAGGCGTTTGTGGCTGGGGTGAGGCATCGCTGCACGGCGCCATCGAAAGCGTCGCTACGGCCGTCCGGGAATATGGCGCACAACTGATTGGCCAGGATCCGGCGGGCCCGGAACAGCACTGGCACCGGCTGTACAATAGCTGGCGGTGGCGCGGCGGGGCAGTTTTCATGAGTGCCTTAAGTGCGCTGGACCTGGCACTGTGGGACATCGAGGGCAAGCGGCTGGGTGTGCCGGTGCATCGTCTGCTGGGCGGTGCGCAGCGCGAAAAGGTTCGTGTCTACGCCAGCCACTGGATTGTTGGAACCGATGCGCCTCAGACCGCGCATCAGGCCGCCCGTGAAGCGGTGCGGCGGGGATTTTCGGGATTTAAGTGCTCGCCCTTCACATTCGAGGGCCTGCGAGAAAATGAAGCCGGCGCTATCAGCCGCGCGGCCGATGTGGTGGCTGCGGCGCGCGAAGGGGCTGGGCCGGATACCGAGATATTCATCGAGTGCAGCGAATTGCTGTCCCCGCGCCTGGCGGTGCGTCTGGATGACGTGCTGGCACCCTATCGCCCTGGCTGGTTCGAGGAGCCGGTGCCGTTTGAGAATGCCCGCGCCATGGCGCAACTTCAGCGCGACCTGCGCACGCCGATCGCCACTGGTGAACGACTGCTTTCGCGCCACGAGTATCGCGAATTGCTCGAGGCGGGTGGGTGCCGCATCGTCCAACCCGACCTGATGCATGCCGGTGGCATGACCGAGGTGCGACGCATCGCTGCGCTGGCTGAGAGCTGGTATGTGCCGGTGGCGCCGCATAACCCAGGTGGCCCGATCTGCAGCATGGCGTCGCTGCATCTGGCGGCTGCGATCCCGAATTTCTTCATCCTGGAACAGATGGAACCGCAGCGCGAATTCCGAGACCGTGCCAGCCTGCCGCCGATTCGGTACGACGCGGGGCATTTTATTGTGCCGCAGGCGCCGGGGTGGGGCATCGAGCCGGACCTGAAGCTGCTGGCGGATCGGCCGTTCCAGTCGCAGCCCCCCGGCAACCGGCGCGGATCTCTGTGGCGCTGAGATCCTCGTCTCGAACAGACAGCGAGCGCATCTATCGCGTCGTGATGTGGCGGCTAATGCCCGTCCTGATGCTGGCCTACATCCTGAACTATATCGACCGGTCAAATATCGGGCTGGCGAAACTCCAGTTTCTGCACGACCTGGGAATGTCGGAGGCCGCCTATGGCCTGGCGGCCGGCGCTTTTTACCTCGGTTATGTTTCGCTTGGCGTTCCGGTGAACATGGCGCTGGGCAGGATCGGGGCGCGCAAGAGCCTACTCGTCATTATGATGGCATGGGGCCTGCTTTCGGCGGGCCTGGCCTTTGTCAGCGCGCCTTCGCAATTCTACGTGCTGGGAGACCGGATTTCTACCTACCGTCCTGCTCTATCTAAGCCGCTGGGTGCCGCAGGAGCAACGCGCGCGCTTCAATGGGATATTCCTCGCGGCGATCGCCGTCGCCGGTTTTGTCGGCGGCCCTATCGGTGGCTATATCATGCAAAGCACGAACGGCGCGTTCGGCCTGCGCGGCTGGCAACAGTTGTTTGTGCTGGAAGGGTTACCCACCTGCGCGATGAGCATCCTGGTGTTTATCACACTAAAGGAGAAGCCGCGCGACGCGCCCTGGTTGAACGAAGCGCAGAAGCGGCAGATCGAGGGGGATCTGGCCGCTGGGCATAATGCCGGCGCCGATGCAGCCCGCGACAAGGTTCATGCTTCGCTCTGGCCCGCGTTTCGGGACCCGCGATTTCTCGCGCTGATGGCAATTGCGGTTTCCGGTTCGGTCGGGACATCGGCGATCGGGCTCTGGCTACCCTCCATCATTCGGGAAACCGGCATCACCGATATTCTCGTCATCGGCCTGCTGTCAGCGATTCCCAACGGCTTTGCGATCTTCGTGCAGTATTTCAATGCACGCCATTCCGACCATACCGGCGAACGCCGCTGGCATGCCGCCGGGCCGCTGCTGCTAGCCGCGCTTGGCTGGTGCTGCATGCCCGGGATTTCGCACAATCCCTGGCTTTCCATTCTTGCGATGACGATCATTGCGAGCGCTACGTTCTCATTCACCGGGCCCTTCTGGTCGATGCCGACCACACGACTCGCCGGCTCGGCGGCAGCAGGCGGATTGGGGGCGATCACCAGCCTGCTCGGTCTTGGATCCTT